>JAVVGN010000057.1:0-12100 GCA_032249095.1 Candidatus Caldarchaeales archaeon
GTACGAGAGGAACGGAGGGCCGGGGCCAACGGTGTACCGGTCGTCCTACAGGGCGGCGCCGGGTAGCCGCGCCCTTGAGGATAAGGGCTGAAAGCATCTAAGCCCGAAGCCTCTCCCAAAAATAGGCGGCCGATCGGGGCCTATAGGGCTCGGCAACGGGCCTTGGGCTCCGACGAGGGCTCCCCTAGAAGAGGGGGTTGATGGGGTGGGCGTGTAAGGGTGGAGGCTTAGGCCGGACACCCTCAGCGCACCACTCCCAATCGCCCGAGCCGCTTAGGAAGCGGGGTGCGGCCTACGCTAAAACGCTCCACACACGTGTGCGGCGCGCCCCTTGTAGATACTTAAGGTATATTAATGTAGGGTCTTGCTGAATCTTCAAGAAATGTTGGAGGAGGTTCGCGGAAACTACAAGGCCATATATGGCAGGATCGGTATTTTGGGGTTCGTAGCCCTCGTGGACACCTCCATGATCTCGCCGGTCATAGCCTCTCACGCTCGGTTCCTCGGGGCCGACTCCGTCACCGCGGGTGTGGTGGCGGGGCTCTACTCGGCGGTGGCCCTGCCGATGATCGCGCTCTCGGGGCTGCTTTCGGACAGGCTCGGTAGGCGTAGGTTGCTCGCGGCTGGCCTGGCAGGAGACCTTCTCGCCATGCTCACCTACATGTTCGCTTCCAGTCCCCTCCACCTCCTCCTAGCCCGCGTAGCCCACGCAGTCTGCGACTCCTTCATCGTCCCGCCGGCCCTCGCGTTGTTGGGCGACTCCTTCAGGGAGAGGGTCGCGGGGCCGCTCAGCGTCTTCTGGGTCTTCGTCGCCACCGCCATAGTGCTGGGGTCGGGCTCTGCAAGCGCGCTAGTCGCGTCCCTCGGCTTCGTAGGCATATACATAGTCGTGACTGCCCTTCTAGCGGTCTCCCTCCTCATGGTCCGCGGGCTTCCATCGCCTAAGCCAGCCTCCAGTACAACAGCCCCGGTAACACTTCTCCTTAGGAGGAACTGGGCGAGGCTCGCGGCATCCATGCTCACGATGCTGGGCATCTACCTACTCATAGGGGCAGTCATCGGGTCCCTCTCCTCCCTCCTGATAGACCGATATGGGTTCGCCGAGAGTGTGGCGGCGGCGCAGGTCGGCATCTTCATGGCCCTCTCAACCGCGGTGTCCATCCCCTTCTTCCCCCTCTCGGCCCGCGCCGCCTCAAGCCGCACACCGCTCATCCCGATAACCACCGGCCTCGCAGCAACCATCGCCACAGCCCTCGTCATGGAGTATGCGGCAGGACAGACTGCGGGACGCCTCGCGGCCTCGGCGGCCTTCGGCGTCTCGCTAGGATCGATAATCTTTACCTCCAGCTATCTAGCCGTGACGCTGCCGACGCGGGTTAGGGGTCTTGGATCTGGGCTGAGCCAGGTCTCAAGTCTCCTAGGGGTAGCTCTGGGCGCCCCACTCTCGGCCGCCTACATCCATACCGCGGGTCATCAGGGGCTCTTCATAGTCTTTGGAGCCGTGCCTGCGTTGGCGGCCCTAGCTTTTTCGGTGATCGTGAGGGAAAGGCTATTGAGGGTGGAGGAGCCGACTGCTAGCGCGGAGCTGACAGGCACTTAGATAGTTTGGCGTCTATAAGTCTGATCTTGGGTATCCGTATAGTGTTGTCTGTCCTTTCACCCTGAATATTGCTTCGTTTCCCCAGAAGTCTGACTGTATTGGGATGTTTTACGCGTTTTAGTTTAGGTCTCTCCTTCCTTATTCCTATCTCTTTCTCTTGTGTGTCCGGCTCTTAGTGAGTGCGGGGTTGGAGGATGACCCGATATCCGAGCGGGTGATGTGGATGGAGTGGGATGGTGGTGAGGTTTCAGTTGGTGGCGAGGCCATACGAGGTAAAGACACAGAATGAGGAGGTGGATAAGTGGTAGGTAGGGTCTTCGTAGACTTCGGACGTGGGAGGCTCTATGCTCTCCCAGAGGATGGTCAGGAGGTGGTGGTCCTCGGCGGCTTCCTAGAGATGTTTGACAGGTTGAGGCCGAGGGTTGTGGTGGCTGATAGTTATCCGAGGAAGCTTCAACCCACTATAACGCGGCTTGGCGGGGCTACGTACCTGAGGCTTAGGGATCTTAAAAAGCTCTCCGAGGAGCGAAGGAACAATGGTCTTAGGAAGACGGATGAGAATGATGTGAAGGCTCTAAGGCAGATATTCTATGAAGATCCAGATCTGTTCCAGCCACTCTATGCTTCTCCGTTGGAGCTTGAGGTTAGGGCTCTGGCGGAGCTTTGGGTGGAGATGGCTGGGATAAAGAAAATGGTAAAGCATACGCGTACTATAACGGCGAGCCCGTTAGCAGCCGAGACCCACAAAGTACTTCAACGCTACGCCGACAGGCTGACAACTCGGATTCATGAAAAGGTTATGGAGCTACCGCTCTACAGTATGGCCGTCGAGAGGCTTGGTCTTAAAGGAGGCGACACTAGCATATATCATCTCCCACGACACCACCCCCTTCAAAACATTGTCTAGGACTGGGTTGGAGACGCGTTATGAGGTGTTCAGACGGCCTTGGAGGGGTAGAGGATTACGGAGCCAACTACTGATGCAATTGGCATACGCAACAGTCACACATAGAAATAAGAGGTATCTAACAATCTATGAGTGCTGTCGTCGGAGGGGTAAGAAGCATTGGCGGGCAATCCTACGCGTGGCGAAAAGAATCCTCAGAGACGTCAGGAGACTAGCGATAGAAGCCCAGGAGGCCGGGCCGGCTCCAGCCTGACGGAGAAAAAAAACCCAGAAGGCTGGAGCGGCCTGACTTAGATTCCCGACCACTCCACGGAGATAGCTCTATGGAGTGGCGTGGCCCGGACCACTATTCCCTCCCGGTCTTCTGGGTTTCTCTAATGTCAGGCTGGAGAAAAACTAACCCCTCCCCCTTCTTTCCCCTCTTCTCACATTTACATACGTGTTTAGCCCTTATCTGCTCTGCTCTTCTTGCTAGATAGTGGTCCTGCCGAGGACTAGTGAGGCTACCCTCACAGCGTCTAGGCTCTCGGCCGGGTTGTGGGTCCTGATGAGGTCCGCGCCATTAAGGACGGCGAGGGCTTCGGCGGCGACCGAGCCGTAGAGTCTCTCGCCAGGGTCCTCCTTCCCCGTGACCTTTCCTATGAAGCTCTTCCTAGATACGCCGACGCAGATCGGATAGCCTAGTCCCTGCAGCTCGCCAAGCCTCCTTAAGATTTCTCCGTCCACGAGGTACCACTTCTTCGCGTGCCTCCTGTGAAAACCGATCCCCGGATCCACGATGATTCTCTCGGGCTCGACCCCCATGTTCAGCGCGGTCTCGACCGAGGACCTAAGCTGACCCAAGACTCCCTCCATCACGTCCACGTCACCGCTCACGTCGCTAGCCATGACTATGAGCGATGCCGAGTATTCTTTTACGAGCCGCGCTATCTCGGCCGAGTGCCTCAGCCCCCTCACGTCGTTAATCATCTCGGCTCCCTCGCTCAGCGCCACCTCCGCGGGCCTGAGCCTGAAGGTGTCAGCGGAGATTGGGACATTAACCGCCCCCCTTACAGCCCTTATCGCGGATCTAAGCCTCTCAGCCTCCACTTCCTCGCTGATCCAGACCTCCTTGTAGGGCGCGCTGGACATCCCACCGACATCGATTATCTCGGCCCCAGCCTCAACCATCCGGGCTGCGGCCTCGGCCGCCTCCTCGGGAGTGCTCTTAACGCTCCCCGGGAAGAAAGACTCTGGGCTAACATTGATTATGCCCATGACCCTGACGGGCTGGCCCTCACCCACTAGGAGCCGCCCGACACGCGCGACCCGCGTTCCCGCAGAGCGATACATGCTATAGGCCCGCGCCGCTAAGCCATTATTGAGTGGTACCACCTAAGGATGTATTCGGGGAGCTTCAGTCCCCTCTCCTGCAGACGGTCAACTAGGAAGAGGGGGATCGGGCTCGTGGCGAAGGCGGCCTTGATGTAGAAGTCGTTGGGTCTTCCGGGCGAGTATCTGGAGGGTATGTAGAGGGTGTAGTCTGAGAGCGACGCTATAGTCGAGTCCTTCGCCCCTACTATCGAGGCCACAACTCCTCCCATCTTCTTGAAGCTCTTGCACCAGGTGGCGACAACCTCTGTCTCCCCGCTGTGGGAGACGACTATCAGGAGGTCGCCGGCCCTAGGGGGCGGCGTGTTCGTGTCACCCGAGACATAAACCTGGTCCCCTATAGCCCTCTTCACGTGGCTTAACCTGACTCCCGTCATTCTGGCCACCTCCCTGCTGCTGCCCAAGCCTGCCAGGTAGCACACCCCCCTCCTCTCGAGAAGCTCGACGAGCGTGTGGAGGAAGTCCGACTTGACGACGCTTTCAACTATCTCGTTGGTCTCCGTTAGGAGCCTGTTGATCTTATCGGAGATCGTGTTTGCATCGCTGTCCTCATAGATGCATTCTGCGACCGCCTGTAGCACGATGCAGGCGGAGAGTATGAAGATGTCCTCCAGTATCCCGTATTGCTTGAACTCTGAGGTTAGTGAGTTCTCCTCGGAGACCGTCCTGCCCTTCACGTATGTGCAGGTCCCATACTTCTGTCCCAGCTTCCCGATGGGGGACTCAGGGTCGCTCGTGACTACGTCTATCGTGTAGTCCCCCGTCTTCCCGGGCTTTGAGATGAGGAGGGCGAGCTTCTGAGCATCAACTAGAGGGATCAGGGATCTTCCGCTGCCTGACAGGATGAGGAGGCTCACTCTCCCAAACCTCTGCCACAGCTTCAGGGCTGCTTGGCCGAAGTCCCTGTCGGCGAATCCCACGTCGCTCCTGTCGACCACTATCTTGCCCCTGTCCATCTTGGCGAGCTCGCTGCAGACGATGCTTACCGCCCCCTTGCTGCGGCCCTCGCCGTGCGGCACTATGACCCCCGCTGACTTGAGGTCTTTGTAGAGGTCCGCCACCTGCCTCACATCAACCTCCGATATGTTCTGGATAACGTTATTCATGAAGCCGAGGCTGCTCCTCAGTAGAGCCATTCGCGCTATCGTGTAGCGTTCCGCGTCTTATAAAATTATTTTCCCGGCCGACGGGTGGCCGAGCTTCTCACAAGCGCGTGTATGATGCGCCCCATTACCCTGTAGCCCAGAACCTCGTTTCCAGTTATCTCCCCCCACTTCTCCAGATCCCTCTCGGCGCCCTGATTGTAGTCCGCTACCACGTGTATGAGGGCGCCACTAGGATATCCCTCAATCTTATCTGAGAGGACCATTAGGAGCTGGCTACAGTCGATTCCGAGCGCCGCATAGACATAGTCAGGCGGCTCGTCGAAGCAGACAATCCCCCTCGAGCTGATCATTTCCTCCAAGACGCTCCGCGCCTCCTCCCAACGCATGAGCCTACCCACATAACCCCCTTCCAGGGGGCTGACTGAGCAGAGCCAGTTGTCCTCACGCGGAGGCCTCTGTAGTAGCGCGGGGTTCTCCGCGACGACTCTATTAACCTCATCTATCCTGAGGCTGAAGGGGGCGGCTAGGTGCCCCATGAAGCGGCGCGACTCGACGAAGCAGATTGAGCGGCCCGCCTCGACGGTTGATCCCACGGGCTTGGGGCGTATGGAGACGATCTTGCCCCAGAGGGTCTGAGTAACCTGCAGTACGCCCACCCTGAGTCTGCCCTCGTCTATCTCTGAGAGCCACAAAAAACTTTCAAGAAAGTAGTATGCATCTCGGGGGAAAGTGCAGCCGGCCAGTTCCTCCATGCCCGGTTACTTCTCGATCGGGAGACCCACGGCATTTCCCCACTCACTCCAGCTCCCGTCATAGTTCCTTACCCGCGGGTATCCGAGGAGCTCCCTCAAGACAAACCAAGTGACTGAGGATCTCTCGCCTATCCTACAGTATGTGATGACCTCTTTATCCGGTGTGACTCCAGCGGACTCGTAGAGCTTCCTCAGCTCCTCTATAGGTTTGAAGGTGCCGTCCTCGTTGAGAGCCCTCGCCCACGGGATGTTCACCGCCCCGGGTATGTGTCCACCCCTCTGAGCGTGCTCCGTCGGATATTCTGGGGGTGCAAGTATCTTGCCTGTATACTCGTCGGGGGACCTGACATCGACGAGGGCAACATGGGGGCTGCCGAGCCTCACCCGGACATCCGGCAGTAGGATCCTATGCTCATACCTCACCCTCGCGACGACGTAGTTGGTTGGCGGGTAGCTGGGCGTGTCTTTGACGAGCTCCCTCTCCTCGGCGATCCACTTCTTTCTCCCGCCGTCCATAAGGCTTAGCTTCTCATGCCCGTATAGCCTCGCGACCCAGAAGGCGAAGGCGGCGAACCAGTTGTTGAAGTCGCCGTAGAGGACTATGTGCATATCGTTCGAGATTCCGCTCCTCGAGCAGAGGGCCGCGAAGCCCTCCTTGCTTACTATGTCCCTCGTGAGGGGGTCGTTGATGTCTCTCTTCCAGTCCCACAGGACGGCTCCCCGGATGTGGCCCTGATAGTAGGCCGTCTGCGGGTCATAGTCAACCTCCACGATCCTCACCTCGGGATTGTCCAGATTCTTCTGGACCCACTCCGTCGAGACAAGCGAGGGTACGGTAGATTTGCTGCTCATAGTCTCGATATTATCGGGCTATTATACTGTAATATATGTATGACTCACCTACACTTAGCCGAGGGGGCCGGATGGAGCCAACGGAAATAGGCACCAGCGCTGCGGCCACAGGGTTCACCGTCAGCGACGAAGACCGTCTCTCGGCCGTTCCTTGTATAGCCTTTATAGCTGAGGGCGGGTAATTTTCGTCAGAATGAGGAGCACCATCCTGAATAGGCTTCAAGACGCGGATCTGGGCGACTCGGAGTGTATCGTGATCGATGTTTGTGGAGGGCCGGGTGTCGTGGCACTTATCGTTGGCAACGTGATCCAGGAGAGTCTGAGGAGCGTGAGGGTTGCGGAGGTCCTCTCGCCCCGCTTCCCCCAAGTAACGCTCATAAGCAACGACGGAGTCGCCGCACCGCCGCGCATCGACATTAACGTGGCAAGATTCCCAGACGGATCTAGCCGCGCACTTATCCTGCTGAGCAGGAACTTCATAGTTGACGAGGTCGAGGTGGGGGAGGAGGCTGCCGACCTAATCATGAGCTACTTGTCAGGTCTCAGGGTCTCGGAAGAGATCTTCATCACAAGCGGCCGGATATCTACCTCAGGCGAGGTCTACGTCTCCTCGACCGAGCTAGAGAGGGTGAGGAGGTTCGTGAGGCTCGGGGCAAAGACCTCCTCCAACCTCGAGAACCTGCCAGTCGACAGGGTTGCGACATCTCTGATGCTCAGGTCCCACCTACGCTCGATACCTATGAGCCTGATCATCTCCGACACTATGGGCTTTGCCCCCGACCTCGCATCCGCCAAGCGCGTCATCACGATCCTCTCAACCTACCTTAACGTCGCGATCGACACCACGAAACTCGACATGGAGATAGAGAAGCAGAGACAGTTCTTCGAGGAGACCAGTAGGCTCTTCCAGCAGCTCGAGAGGGGCGGAGGATCACCCACCTACATCGGCTAGCCGGTTATCTCGTAGATATAGACGTAGGCTAGGCTTGTGTAGGGTGCAGAAGACGAGTAGACGAGCCTATAACCCTCTATCGCAGGCTCCTCGTAGTAATGCGCCACCACCACGTTCCCGAACTGGTCTGTAGTTGTTCTGGGCTTGAAGGGAATCATCCGCCCAAGGGTGGTGTCTGTCCAGAACTTATCTGCGGGGTTCGTCGGGTCCCTGTTTGGTCCAAGGATAGCCGCCTCGTCTAGCGGCTTGAGTCCGAGGGCCTTAGCATTCTGGTTCGCTATGCGTAGCATCCAGATCCATTTCGACTCGTCGCCATAGTAGAGGAGGCGGGGGAAGTCGCCCGCGCCTAACTGGGGCCTGTGGGTCACGAATATTAGCACGTGGGTAGCGCCCAGCTCCTTGAAGAGCCTGACACTCACGTTGGCGGGGGACATAAAGGCGTAGCCGACCTTAGCGATCTTGAGCGTGTCGATCGTGGTGTTGTCGACTAGTGAGGACCTATTCCCGACGTGCGTTATCCAGTTGCCATAGTCCCACCAAGATGCTACGACGGCGTCCGGCGGAAGGTTGTTCCTCATCCACTCGACGGCCCTCAGCCAGTCGTAGACCCTCGCCTCCCTCGAGATGGGTAAGGATGCGGCGGTTATGGTGCTGGGCATGTAGGCCGCGTCGATCGAGGAGAAGCCCCAAGTGTTGCCTAGGCCGCGCGGCAGATAGTTGACGGCTATAAGCGCGACCACTAGCAACGGAACAACTATAAGGACCTTCCTTCCCCCCTCTCCGCGCCTGAGTCGAGGAGCCCCACGGGGCGCCGCTAGCCCGCCGGCCGCGCGCGCCAGCATCTCGTGAATCACGAACCCTGCTACAATGGCTACGATGGGTGACGTGGGTAGGGCGAGTCTTACGAGGGAGGAGGCGAAGTATAGTGATAAGAGCGCGTATATGGCGAGGAATATTTCTCCCTCACCCCGCCTCTTCAGCAGCAGGTAGATCCCCATTGGTGCTAGGAGGAGCGTGGGGCCGAAGTCGTTGAAGAGTGTCGCCCATGTGGCCGGCTGGTTCTCGGCTACGGAGGCTATTATCACGAGCTGCTGCCTAAGAGTTGGTACCAGCACGGATAAGAACTTCAGGCCCGGGAGGCCCGCGATCTCGAGCAGCGTGGCAAGAATGGCGAGGAGGAGGAAACCAAGCGCCAGTCCCCGGACCACCAAGACGGCCTTCTGACCCCCATAGTACCTATAGATAGCCTCGGAGAACACTAGATAGAGGAGAACTAGGTAGCCTGCTACCAGCGTGATCTCTGTGAGGTAGGTCGGCCCGAGCTTCGGCACACTAGCCATCACGGCTGCTAGCGCGGCTATGAGGGGTGTGAAGCTGAAGAGGAGCTGCCGCCTATACCTTCCCATGAATACAAGGAGGCCCGTGAAGAGTAGGACGAGCATGATGGGGAATCTGTGGGCTCCCCATGTGGCGCCCGTGTAGCCGAGGAGGAGGCCCGTGAGTAGGCCCAGGACGGCGGCCCCCTTGGCGGACCTCTTCTCATCTATCGAGGCTAGGTATGTCAGGAAAGCGGCGTGCATGAGTGGGATGGATAGCGCCTCGTCGTCGAGCCAGCCAAGGTGTGTCCTCGAGATGTGGGCGTAGCTCACGGAGAGGAGGAGGGCCGAGGCGAGGGCGGGCCCAGTCCCCAACACGCGGCGCGCCAAGAGGAAGGTGATCACTACGGCTATCATCCCGTAGACGACGGGGAGTATTGAGGCCAGCTCCATCAGGTCTACCTTTATCCCTAGCGAGGAGAGGCTCAGGTAGATGAAGGCGAGGGTGAAGGATACGCCTGGGTAGAGGACGCGTCCTATCGGAAGCCCCGTAGGGTACCATGCCTTAGGCTCCACGAGGCCGCCAAACTCGAAGAATCCAGCCCAGCCCCTCTCAACTATCATGGAGGCCGCCCTGAAGTGTAGCCACGGATCGAACTCGCTGAGTATAAAGCCCCACCTAGCGGGGAGGATTCGCACCATAAATGCGACTGAGACAGCTATCAGCAGGATAGAGGTGACGGCATAGGACTCCCTGCCACCCACCCGCCGATCCAAGGCTAGGAGCCCCCTCGCAACCTTGGCGAAGGGGGCGGATATTCCGCCAGCCAACCTAAAACACCTTCAGGTCGGGGGGTCAATATAAGGTCGTTGCCGCGCTGGACACAATAGTTTCTCCTAACTGCCGGTCGTGAACACGCCTCCGAGCGCGTCGAGGATGGAGTCTGCCGTGGCCACCGGATCTCTCCCAAGGACCCAGTCCCGAGTCCCCGGTATCTGCGAGTCTATAGAGACGCTGATGTCCTTGCCTCGACCGTGCTGCTCCAGTATCGCATCAACCATCTTCCTATAGGCCTCGAGCCGACCTCGACCATGCCTCCTTCCTTCCGCTTCACCGCCGCATATCCCTTCATCTTGATCGTCGCGGCGCCCGCTAGTCCACCGGAGACGACCACCTTTCCCGAAGCCGACCACGTGACCACCGTCATCCAACCAGGTCCCACCCTGACACGCTGCGCAGTGGACTAGGACCTTCTCCCCCGAACTGGACAGAATTATAGGGACTCTCCGCGAAAAGGCCGCTGAGGCTCCTCATCAGGTCGCACAGCCTAAAGGCTCAGCCCGCGCTCCGCGAGAACCCCTTCCTAACGTGGGCGTCATTGCCCGTCAGCGAATTGTTTACCTAAGGTATATAATTCTGATGAAATCAGTGCTCCATGAGCAGGAACGGCAGATAGATCGGGAGGACTAGGAACGTCACCAGAAGCCCCACCTTCATGAACTTGAAGTACTGTATCGACACGCCGTACCTACTCTCCAGGACCTCGAGTACTATCACGTTCGATGCCGCGCCGAAGACAGTGAAGTTGCCTGCAAGAGTAGCTGCAGTCGCGAGGGTCAGCCAGACGCTCTGATCGCCCGGCCCAACGCCCAGCTCCTTCAAGTGCTGGATCGCGAGCTTTGTGTAGGGCACGTTGCTGATCAGCTGGCTGATGAGAAGTGAGATGGCGGTGAGTGTGAGGAGCCCCGTGAAGCCGGAGGGATTGTTGAGCTCCATAAGCCCGAAGAACGGCTGGAGTATTCCTGACCTCCATATCCCCTCCACAGCGATGAACATTCCCATGAAGAAGAGGACCGTGCCGAAGTCCACCCGGGACAGCACCTCCCTCGGGCTATCTGTGAAGGACCAGAGGGCTGCTGCCGCGACGAACGGGATGAGGCCCCTCGCGTTGACGTGCAGTTGTCCGAGCATCGCGAGAACGTCGTTGATTATCAGGGCAGCAACGGTGACCCCGCCTCCCACAAGCGCGATGTAGAGCTCCCTGCGCGACCTGACAGACTCCCACGGGTCGACCGTGATCGCGATCTTCGCGCGTGGCACCCTGTATATCCTCTCTATGACGAGCGCTAGCACGACCAGCGAGACCAGCGTCGGAACAGCGAGCCTCGTGATGAACTCGACGAACGGCGACCTCATGCCTGACTGGAGGGCCACGAGCACGTTCTGCGGGTTACCTATCGGCGTCATGACGGAGCCTACGGTGATCGAGTAGCAGAGCAGCAGGAACACCAGCTCGTACCTCCCTCCCAGGGCTTTCCCTATCGTGACCGCTATGGGCGGACCTAACAGCGCCACGGTGTCGTTGACGAAGAACGCCGACATCAGCCCGAAGAGCAACGAGGAGCCCATGAGCAGCTTCCTCGTGTCGGAGACCCTCAAGAGGAAGTAGTTCGCTATGAAGTCGAGGAGGCCGGAATGCTCTGCCATCCCCACAAGCGCGAACATCCCGATGAGGAGCATGATGACGTCGAGGTCTATGACGAATGCGGCCTCGTCGAGACCCACGAGTCCGAGGAGGAGCGTGGCGGCGCAGAGCATCATCACCGACCAGAACGGGACCTTCGGGAACCTGCCCCTCAGCACCGTCCCCCCGAGGAGCATGACGAGCACGATAAGGCCCGATAGCGATTTATCGGTCAGCATAATCCCGATCGGGTCCGATGTGGCCAGATGCGGCTTATTAACTTAGAACTTATCTCAAAACTATTTAAACTTCTTTCTAGCGTAGTTTTCATTGAGTTCTGAAAGCTTGAAGATAGCCATAAGGTATGAAGAGGCTGGAAGCAACATACACTGCCTTGTGGCTTAATTCCTGGGCTCTTTCGTCTCTCTTCGCTACCTTTTGGCTATTCCTGTGACGTTTTCGGCTCTCATCTCAGATTCCCTATATCCTTTCGCCTCAAGGCCTATTGCCATGCCTCCACTCCTCTCCCATGATGAGCTACTGGAAGAGGGTCGATGAGAGGCTAATTAAGCGTGGCATGCTTATTATGGATCTAGATTTCGTGAGGGGTTACCGGGATGAGCTCGTCAGAATGAATAGGAGGAAGAGGGGGAGGCCTTACAGGATAGCTGAGAGCTATGTCAGGTTCCTCGCCGTTATCAGATATCTCTTCTCCCTAGGTTACAGGCAGCTTGAGGGTCTCACCAGATCCCTCGGGAGGATCTTCCCGATTCTTCCCG
>JAVVGN010000058.1:0-11858 GCA_032249095.1 Candidatus Caldarchaeales archaeon
CAGTATCTCGCTGTACTCCAGCCTCTCATCCCAGACACCTACCCAATCAACAGTCTTGGGATCGGCGTCCGGGTTGAGCTTCTTGAAACGTTGGATAAGCGCCTTCAGCTCGACGTAGTTTATGAACTTGCCCCGCTCCCCGGCCCCCTCGGGCTGGGGGTGGATGAGACCCCTAGCAGCTAGGAGATTCGACGACGCCCACTACTCAGCCCCCCACCAAACCCAAAAAGACTCCCGAGGAGGGCCTATGGGTGTCACCCCAGCAGCTTCAGAAGCACAGAGACAGCTACCACGACGATGAATCCTCCCACCATGTATGTCCTCAGCTCCCTAATCTCCGCCTTGAGTTCCTCCCTGAGCTGCCGAATATCCTCCTTAAGCTCAGCCCTGACTTCTTCGATCCTGTCCCAGAGCCTCCTAGTGTCTTCCCTAAGCTCCTCCCTAGTCTTTCTGAACTCCTCGACAAGCGCCTCAAGCCTCGCGACCCTCTCCGACAGCTCAACCACCCTCTCGGTAAGCTCCTCCATAGTCATCGGGTCCTCACCCATATTAAAGGGTTCGTCGCTCACCTCTCCTCAGCCCCCTCCAAGCTGTCGTAGACCGGTAGACCTCCATAGTACCGTTTGCGGCAGTCCTCGCAGACGGCCTCGTAGATGTATTCTCCGTCAGAGACAACGTATCCAGTCGGGCACTCCTTCTCCTCCTCCCTGCCCGTGTAGAGCTGGGCGTTGCAGGCGTCGCATAGTATAGCCGACTTGTAGACCACATCAACATCCATCCCCGAGTCCCCGAAGAATAGCATGGTCATAGGCCTCCACACAATCCTCTGGATCCTAGGGTCTGTCGCTATCCTTACTAGGAACCTCTCGCTCATCCCTCGCCACCTCCGCAGCTATGCTTCGTGGGGTCTTCCGAGAGCCTGCCGCACCTCGGGCACACGTATCCCTGCCAGCTCCTCCAGTAATCAGTCCTAGTCCTCAGGTCGAACTCTTTCGCGAACCCTCCCGTCCTCTCCGGGTGGGCCGCGGCGAAGTGCTCCATAGCATCCACCAGCCTCCTATACTCCTCTCCACAGGCAGGGCAAAGAGAGCTGTTCGAGGATCCTTCAGCCACATATGGTTGAGAAAGTTTTTCTTGAGCGACAAGCATGTTGTTGGGGAGGCTCTTTGGTTAGGATAGGCCTGATAGGTAAGACGAACACTGGTAAGACTACTTTCTTTAACGCGGCTACCCTCCTCTCAGCCGAGGTCTCGACCTACCCCTTCACCACAAAGGCCCCCAACATCGGTACATGCTACACCGTGACGCCATGCGTCGATACTGAGCTTGGCGTCAAGTGCAGCCCGAGGAACTCCTTCTGCAGAGATGGCTGGAGACACATACCGATAGAGATTATAGATCTTCCGGGACTGATTAAGGGGGCATGGGCGGGCAAGGGTCTTGGGAACCAGTTCCTCTCAGTGGCTGCTCAGTCTGACGCGCTTCTACACATTGTCGATGCATCAGGCAGCGTCGATGAGGAGGGCCGGCTGACGGAGCCCGGTACAGGGAACCCGGTCGCCGACGTATTCGACATAGAGGAGGAGATCGTGATATGGCTGATGAAGATCATCGAGAGGAATCAGGACAGGATCGTCAAGAGCATCAAGAGTGGGAAAAGACTTGCCGAGGCTATAGCTGAGCCCCTACAGGGCCTCCGCATAACAGAGAAGGAGGTGGCGCTTGCCCTAGCCAGGTCCGGCCTACAGGACAAGGATTTCGACAACTGGAGCATGATTGATGACAAGAGATTCAGCGAGGAGCTACGGTCCATAGCCAAACCCACGCTGATCATCGCTAATAAGATGGATATCGATACTTCCGAGAGGTTCTACAGGGAGCTGCTGGAGCGGTTTCCCAATAGGATAGTCATCCCATGCAGCGCCGAGGCCGAGCTGATCCTGAGGAGGGCGGAGCAGAAGGGTCTGATAAAGTATCTGCCGGGCGAGGAGAAGTTCACGATCCTGGACAAGTCTAGGCTGACCCAGCAGCAGCTCTGGGCGCTAGAGATGATCAACGAGAGGATACTCGTGAGGTACATGAGGACCGGCGTACAGTTTGCCATCAACACAGCGGTCTTCAAGCTCCTCGCCATGAACGTGGTGTATCCCGTGGCTGATACGAGCAGGTACACCGACACGCGGGGTAACGTGCTACCCGACGCCATCCTGCTGCCGCCCGACGCGACGGTGAAGGACCTCGCTGAGAGGATTCACAAGGAGCTGGCTAAGGGCCTCCTATACGCGATAGACGCTAGGAGCGGGCTCAGACTCCCCGCAGATTACAGGTTAAAGGATAGGGACGTGATTAAGATACAGTCAGCGAGAGCCTATGGTTAACGTGGAGGAGGTCAGGAGGGCGGCGCTTAGGTGGGCTTTAAAGAACGCCCTTGACCACGGGGGGAGGGCTCAGGCCGGCCCAGTAATCTCGAAGGTGTTTGCCGAGCTCCCCCAGGCGCGAGAGATTGTCGGAGAGGTTGTAAGCCTCGCCAAGGAGGTTGTGGAGTGGGTTAACGGTCTGGACAGGGCCGCCCAGGAGGCTGCTCTTTCGGAGCTCGCGCCCGAGCTCCTCCAGCCGCCTAAGAAGAGGGTCGAGGAGAGGGCCCTGCCCGATTTGCCGGGAGCCGTCGAGGGGGCCGTGGTCCTACGCCTGCCACCAGAGCCCAGCGGCTACATGCACCTGGGACACGCTTTCCACGGCATCGTAAACTATCTCTACAAGGAGAAGTATAGGGGGTTCCTCTGGCTACGGTTCGAGGACACGAACCCGAGAAAGGTCCGCGCCGAATACTACGATTCTTATCGGGACGGCTACAGGTGGTGCGGGGTCAGGTGGGACGCCGAGAAGAATAACAGCGACGACATGGAGCTCTACTACCAGTATGCCCAGAAACTGATCTCCTCAGGGCACCTGTACGTCTGCACATGCAGCAGGGAGGAGATGTCTGAGCAGAGGGCCCGCGGCTATTCCTGCAGTCACCGATCCATGGATACCTCGTGGCACCTCGAGCAGTGGGACCGCATGCTTGAGGGCCGGTACAGGGAGGGTGAGGCGGCTGTAAGATTCGCCGGCGACCCAGCGGCAAGCAACACCGCGCTCCGAGACCCAGTGCTTCTACGGATAGTCGAGCACCCACACCCACTCAAGGGGGATAGATACCTTGTGTGGCCCACCTACGACCTCGCCGTCGCGATCCAAGACGCGGTCTGCGGCGTGACACACGTCCTCAGAACCGCGGAGTTCATGTTCCGTGACGAGCTTCAGGACATGATCAGGGAGAGGCTCGGGCTGAAGAACCCTGTCTACGTCGAGTACTCGAGGTTCGAGTTCGAGGGTACGCCCCTATCGAGGAGGAGGATTAGGGAGCTGATCGAGAAGGGGATGGTGGAGGGCTGGGATGACCCGAGGCTTGGGACGGTCTCGGCGGCTAGGAGGCGCGGCATCGCCCCCGAGTCTCTCCAGATATTCGTAAGGTCTTACGTTGCCCTCACCCCTAGCAGGAAGGAGTATTCCTGGGACCTACTCTACGCCATCAACCGGAGGGTGGTTGACGCGGAGACGCCGAGGCTTTTCTTCGCCCCTAACCCGGTGCCCGTGGAGGTGCGGGGGCTAACCAAGCGCGTCGTCAAGGCCCCCCTACACCCCTCGACGGACCTCGGGTGGCGGGAGATAGAGGCCCGCGAGAGGCTATACATCCCGCGCGACGACGCGGCGGGCCTGAGGGTCGGCGATAGGGTCAGGCTGAAGTACCTCACGAACCTCAGAGTCACCGATACTGGGGGGGAGATGCTGGTCGCGGAGTGCGAGGACGGCGGGCCAGAGCCGGGCCTCAGGGTGATCCAATGGGTCCCGGAAGGGTCGAGGAGGGTGCGCGTGCTGGTCCCCAAACCACTTTTCAGGGGTGAGGAGATCGTCGAGGACAGCCTGACGATCGTCGAGGGCCTCGCGGAGCCCTACGAGGCGTCTCTAACTATTAGAAGCAGGGTCCAGTTCGAGCGGTTCGGATACTGTGTAAAGGATAGCGAGGACACATACATCCTCACACACGGTATCTGACGATGTGGGCCCTGTGACGAAGCGTCAAGCCCAGCACCATCTACAGGACGCAGTCTCTTTGATTGGAGGATCTAGCGAGCGGCGAACAGGCCGAGATCGTCTCGGAGAACTATACCATACTTCTCGGCCTCAGTAACTAGGAGGTTTTTCTTCCTCCGCAGCCTATGAAAATCCGCCGTGGTCAGGGGTATTGCCTCGACCCCCTCGGGAGGGTCAACCATCTTAAGCCTGTCCAGCGGCCTCGCCGGGAAACTATCCGAGACAATCAGCACATCGACGTCGCTCCACATGTTGAAGTCTCCCCTCGCGTATGAGCCGATCAGAACAGCGGTTAGAGGAAAGTTGAGCTCCCTAACCCACTCCGCGACCCTCCTAATGGCCGCCTCCCGCGCCTTCAGCCTCTCCTCAACGATGCCCATCTATCTTCAACCCACCCTACCAACTTTCTGGCAAGGAGTAGTGCCTGCTCGGCCTCGGCCCGCGTGTAGTAGTCCGCCGGAACGCCCTCTGACCATGCGTCCGGATACCTGGTGGGGACATAATATTTGTCGAGGAGCTTGGCGTCGTCCATTAAATCCTCGACGCCGAGCTCTCTGGGGAGTTTGGCTAAAAGGGCGGATACGCTGTGACCGTGCGCACCCATCCCCAAGCCATGCGCCAGCCCTTTGACGGCGTACTCCGCAGCCTGATGCGCCTTGAAACACGCCCAGTTATGGTCGCCGCCCTCCAGATCCCTCTCAGCCGATCTTAAGGTTCTGCGCGCCATCTCGACCCAGCGTAGATACTCCTCCTCGTCCAGCAAACCTAAGAGAACAGGTCTAGTGCCCCCTTTTAAAACCACATCCAGCCACATGTGCCTTGAGCGCGGGGAGCTGGACAACCTCGGAGAGCCCTCCCCGACAAAGCGAGGTGACGGAGTTTCATGCCGAGTTGGAGCCGAGTATCGTGGTCTTCTATCGCGGCGCGGAGTGCCTAGTCCACCCTCCGGGCCTCGCCTGGCCCAATGAACTGGGAGTGCCCCCTCTCACAGATAACGTATAACAGGCCGCCCCTCATCTCCGCGAAGGCAGCCTCCATCTCCTCTCTACACACCCTACACCTAAACACAAGGCGCGGCGTCACTCGACCCACCGAGGCGTCTCCTTCTCAGACGGAGAGGGCCAGCCCTATTATAAACGCATAGGTCCCACACGAGGGGGGCGCCTACCCTCCAAACGCTCCTGAAAAAGCTACACTCAACGACGACACCAAGGACTCTTGTGCCGCTGGTGGGGGGCACCCCATTGCGTCTAGATGTCTCAAGTGGGGAGCTTTATTCGGGGGATGTTCATGGCCCTCAAGAGTGGCTATACCGTCTTGAAGATTATCTTTCCGTCGACAAACTCGATGTCGAACTCTTCGTTGACCTCGAGTCTCAGTCCTAGCTTGTCGTACTCCTCCTCCGTCAGTATCAGCGTGATTTTAGGGATAACGAGGTCCCTCTGGGCGGGGACAAGGCCCATTCCCTGGAGCTGGGCTAGGAGGGTCTGGAAGAGCCGCTGCGCCATCAGGACCTCCTCCGGGCCCGTCCCGAGGGGCCTTGCGGCCTGGACCCTGCGGACCTCCACGAGCTCGATGATCTTTCCCGGCCTGCCGGTCTCGGGGTCGTTGTAGGCGGTGACCCTGAAGACCCTTACCCTCAACTCTTCTCCCACCATGCCGGGGGCTACTCCTCCGACGCCTCGCCCTCCTCGTCCAGCTCCTCTATGTATCGGAGATACTCGTCGGGCCCGAGAAGCATGTCCAGCTCCTCCCTATTCTGTATCTCCAGCCTCGCTATCCAGCCCTCCTTGTAGGGCGCCTCGTTGATGATCTCGGGGTTATCGATTAGGGCCGCGTTGACCTCGACGACCCTGCCGGATACCGGTGAGTAGATGCTCGTGCTCGTCTTTACCGACTCGATGGTGGCCAGGGGCTGCCTCCTCTGGACCCTGGTGTTTATGTTCGGGAGCTCTATGTAGAGTATCTCCTTGAGCCTCCTCTGGGCGTAGTCGGTGACGCCTAGGACCACGTATTTCTTGCCCTCGGGCCTGACCCAGACGTGGTCCTTGGTGTATAGGCAGTCCTCGGCGATCTGGTAGCTGCTCTCCACCCCAGACACCGTCTAAGCATCTTTGGTGCGCTTGTTGATAAACTCTCACGCAGCCTCAGGCGCATCGGAGCGCGGCCGCGGGCTATGGATATATCGGGTCCGGATGCCTGAAGCCTCCCAGGGCGCGCTCGTATTCCCAGCCTATTGCTAGGAGGAGGTAGTCGGAGCCCGGCGGCCCGATCAGCTGGGCTCCGCAGGGGATCCCTCTCTCGCCGGGCGCCGCTGGTAGGCTTAGCGCCGGGAGCCCCGCAACGTTGGCCTGAAGTGTTAGGGAGATCATTCGGCTCCGGAGGGCGGCTCTCTCTTCCAGGCTCATCGACTCGACTTCCCTTATCCTAGGCGCCTCGAGGGGGAGGGTTGGGGTGGCTAGGGCGTCCAGCTTTGCGAGGAGTGACCGCGCCTTGGCGGCCATCTTCTCCCTCTCCTTGAGGGCAGCTATGTAGTCGACCCCTGACACTCCGAGCCCCCAGGCCAGGTTCTCCCTCACCTCGTCTGAGTATAGGTGGGGGACGGTGCTTAGCCATTTCCGGTGGACGGCCGCGGCCTCCGCCCCGCGGATTATCCTCCATACCTCCCGGGCCCCGCGGGACCAGCCGATCTCGACGTCTATGACCTCGGCCCCCAGCGCCCGGAGGGACGTGAGGAAGTCCTCGAAGCTCCGGAGGACCCCCCTCTCCACGTGCTCCTCGAAGAGGCTCCACGGCACCCCGATCCGTGGTCTGGAGGGTGCGGGAGGTGGGATGCGGGGCGGGGCTGGGGCCTCCTCGCGGGAGAGGAGCATGAGGAGGGTGGCGGCGTCCCAGCAGCTCCTCGCAAGGACCCCCACTTCGTCAAGGCTCCAGGCGAGGGGGAAGACTCCCGCCTTGTCTATGAATCCGGGGCTCGGCTTGAGGCCGACGACGCCGCAGAGGGCGGCTGGTATCCTGACTGATCCACCCGTATCGGTGCCTAGGGAGGCTGCGGCTAGTCCTGCGGAGGCGGCGAGGGCTGAGCCTCCGCTTGAGCCTCCCGTTATGTAGTCTGTGTTCCATGGGTTGCGGGTGTAGCCGTGGTGGATGTTTAGGTTTGTGGTTCCTGCGGCGAACTCGTGGAGGTTGGTGGAGCCTAGGATGATTGCGCCCGCCGCCCTGGCCTTCGCGACCGGCGCCGAGTCCCTCTTGGCCGGCTTCCTCCCCAGTATCCGGGAGCCGGCTGTCATGGGTATGCCCTCGACCGCCATTATGTCCTTAACGGCTATCGGAGCTCCGTGTAGGGCGGATTTTGGGCCCCTCCTCCTCATCTCCGCGTCGGCCTCCCGGGCCTGTCCAAGCGCCCCCTCGGCGTCGACCGAGATGTAGGCTCTGAGGAGTGTGTTCCTCTCCCGGATCTTCGAGATTATTCTCTCGGCTACCTCCTCCGCCGTCAGGGCTTCTGCGGATAGGGCTAGTGAGAGGTCCCTCAGCGTGTTTATGGTCTGCAAGCCGTGGGCCCCCGGGGGGTGGTGGGCTTACCAGTAGTAGGGGTAGGGCCTGTAGCTCTTCCTCCTGAACCAGCCGATAACGACCGAGGCTATGGTGGCCGCTATCACCGCTGCTGAGAAGCCTATCACTAGGGTCCTTGCCTGGGCCTCTGGGAAGGGTGGCCTGACCTCTACTGGCTGCTCCCTCTTTGGGGGCTCCGATAGGAGGATCTCGAGGGTGTAGTCGGTCTGGGGTGTGTTGGACCTGAGGAGCTGGACCTCGACGAAGAATCTCCCGGCCTTGAGGGGCTTGTTGACTATGGTTGCGATCCGGGCCTCCTCTCCCGGCTTTCTGGAGGCTGCTGAGGTTAGGGTGGCTCCGTCCTCGGCCTTCAGGATCAGGAGGAGGGACGCGTCGCGGGGAGGCTTGACTGTTATGTTGAGCCGCGAGTTTGCCTCGACATCCTCCAGGTTGAGGGCGTATACGTCGGAGGTGTCCCGTCCGCCGTATAGCTCCGCTCCTTTCTCCGTCTCCTTTGCGAGGCTGGCTGAGAGGGAGCCCGTGAGTGTTAGGGATGAGCCTACCTTGAGGGCGGGGAGCTCTGGGAGGCCCTCGGCGAAGGGGTCGCTGGGGGCGTCGCCTATGTTTAGGGAGAAGGACTCGAGGCCGCTATCGCGCCGCACCTGAACTAGGGACGCGTCCTTCGCGGGTTGCTGCGATACGGTGAAGGAGTAGCCGACGACGGAGGGGGCTAGCCTCGCCGCGACGCTCGTGAGGACGAGCCTGAACTCTGTCTCTCCGGAGGTGGCGTACCAGCTGTAGCGGTATACCTTCTCACCACCCTTGGGCAGGACCTCGTCCCTGTAGAGGAGGAATCCTCCGCCGGGGCTGGCGAGGCCCGTGATTATCCGGCTGCTGAGGAACTCCTTGTGAGTCATCGTGAGCTCGACCGTCAGCCAGGAGCCTGGCTCGGCCCTGATACAGTAGACGTGGGTCTCGCCGCTGTTCTCCGGCCCCCTTAGCTCTCCCTGCTTGGAGGATCCGGCGCCTAGGGTCTCGGCGCACTCTTGTGCTGGTGCTGTTGGTGGAAGAAGGAGGGCAGCGACGACTAGGGCTATGAGTAGGAGCCTGGTGTTCAAGCCTGGTCCCCAATCGGGTCCCGTTATTGAAAAATGTTTCTCCCGCCCGTTGAACGTGTTTGATGCACTGTATTACCGGTGGAGCTTTTGCAGCCGAGGGACTCGCTCTACATACACGTGGATAGGGGTCTATGGATACTCCTATCTCTTTTGGGGGAAAAGAATGAAAAAAAGAGGGGAAATAGGGGGTTGGGTGTTATGTGTGGTTTACTTAGGCGCCTTCGGTGGGGCCGGCGGGTAGACGCCGAGCCTCCTGCCTCTCCACCATCTGTACTCGCTGACGATTATCGCTATGACGACGACGAGCAGTATTAGGCCGATTATCAGGGCTAGCAGTGTGGATAGCGGCATCGGTATTCCTAATAGCTCGGTGTAGATCGGAAGCGTTATCTCGACGACCTTGCCTGTCTGTAGGTCTGCGCTGCTGACGCTTACCTCCTGGGTGTAGCCCTTGTAGTTGGCTACGACGGTGTAGGTGTCTAGGACTAGTCTGTCGAACTGGGCGAAGCCTCCCTGGTCTGTCGATGCTGAGGCCACCGTGACTGCTCCCTTGACCACCCTAACGTTTGCTCCGGCTAGTCCCTGGCCTAGAGTCCCGATCACCCTGACCGGGAGCGAGAAGAGCTCGCCGATCACTGTGACCGATGTCCTCGCAGTCGACAGCTCTACGCTCCTCGCATCTGCGGGAGTCACCTCTACACCTCCGACGGACACCGACAGGCTGTATGTGATGCCGCGTCCAGCGCTCTCAAGCGGTACCCTCTCGAAGACGGCCCTCCCGTCTCCACCAGTCGACTTCGCTGGCGCAGCGCCTAGCTTGACGACCGCGCCGCCCATCGGCTGGCCCTTCCTGTCAACCACCGTTACTGTCACGTCGTCGACCGGTAACTGCAGCGTCCTGCCGCCGAGTAGCCTTGTCTTGAGGCCGTCTGCAGTATCTGTCACCTTGACATCGGCTGATGTTCCGTAGAGCGGGCTAGTGTATGAGACCGTGATGGTTACTGGTGCACCGGTGTAGAGCGTTTCGATGGTTACCACGTTTGCCGTCACACTAACTCTGTGCCAGAGGGCTTCATCCGTAACTTTGACTGCTGGTTCAGCTATTGGTAGCGGTCTACCCTTTAGATCGGTGACCTCGAATGAGAGGTCAACGAAGGGTTGGACTGCCTCGACTGTTACAGTGCCAACGTTAACTACGCTTATGTCATAGGACTTGCTGAAGATGGGCGTCTCCGTACTGACTGGCTTAAAGATGACCTGTAGCTCATAAACACCTCTCGGCAATCTATAAACCGTAATCGTATGGATGTCCCTTTCTGGCTTACCATCTCTATCCTTATCTTCGTAGAGTCTCACGAACTTCAATAGCAACTCCCGCGTCTCCCCTACTTTTCTTACTAGGTGAACCTCCATTTGCTCTCGGATCTTAGAGCCTGGGAGTGTCTTGTCCAAGTATTTGAGGAATGCCTTGAAGTCGAATACAGCTGCTGTGACGTCCCTGTGGACTCCGTCGTACTTGAATATCACGTCCGACGGCTTCCGGATTGTGACTGTGGAGTCTATCGGGACGACGAGCGTCTTAGCAGCGGCGTCTGTCTCGTCGAAGTCGCTGTCGTAGACCTTCACGTGGCTCTTTCGTACTGGTTTTCCAGCCTCAGTCGTTGTGTAAGGCTCCTGTGGGTCGATGAAGGGCCATACTGCCTTGAGGTTCCCGCCAGCATCGTCGGGGTTAGCGTCTGTAGCCAGCCAGTAGACCCTGACTATGAACTGTAGCGGTGTTCCCTCGATGGCCGGTGTCCTCGGGTCATCTCCCCTGTAGCCAGTGGCATCGACCCTGTCGTCGTTGTTGGCGTCGTAGTTCCACGGACCAACAGCCACCGGGATGAACTCTGTGTAACCGGCGCCGCCCACGTCTCTTTCCCTAAGTAGATTAACATCGTGGTAGTCGTATAGCCGCACCAGATCTATTGGCTGCCTCTTCCAAGTTGCGTTAAACGTGTAGCTCCAGCCAGCTACTCTGCCGCTCGCCCTCTCGACGATCTCTACGAAGGCCCCAACTAGTGGTCTGCCGTTGAAGTCTAGTGCCCTGACCGTTACTATGGTGTAGTCGACGTTGATGACGTAGGGCTTGCTCCTAGTCCTGCCCTCCTCTGGGAAGTAGGCGGTGCAGAGGCCGTAGCACCAGCCGTCCACGAACCTGGTGCTTATCTCGGTTATGGCGAAGTGTGTCGGCACCTCGTCTGGGAAGTAGGCGCCTATGCTCGGCCTTGGATCTGGCTCATATGCCTGGTATCCCTCCGTTATCACGTAGTCCTTCAGCTTTCCATCACCGAGTCCAGTGAGCCATTTATCACTCTTGACGTTGACTAGCCATGACGGTGGCTCGACCCTGTATCTGACTGTTAGGCCTGCCCAGAGGACTTTTCTCGGGTCTGTCGGGTCGCTCCTGACCTCTGCGGTTCCCTCTGCTGTCGATGTTACTGTTCCTGAGGCGACTGTCAGTCCTGCATCCTTCCTCCTGATCTCGTAGCGGACCGTGAAGCCCTCGAGCGGGTAGGCTGTTGGCTGTCCCTGCTCGTCTCTCCAGCCAAGGACTAGGAACCTTAGCTGGTGTGCGGCGTTCAGCATTATTGGGACTGTTATCCTGCTTGTTGTGACGGTCTTGAGTGGGCCGTCGCCGAAGGTCTCGTTGTTGAGGACGAACTGTGTGGCTACTAGGTCGTCGAGCCAGGTTATCGCGCTGTGGTTGGCGCTGAAGACGTACTTCCAGGTGGTGTTCATGAACCTCGGACCAGGTATCTTGCTGAACTCGACGACGCCGTCGGCATCAGCTGAGCTGATCAGCGTGACCCTCTTCTCGCACGGGAAGGCGCTGTCAGAGCAGGCCTTGTAGTCCTGCGGCGTCGGCGGAACGGTGGTCCAGAGGCCCTGGTCGTGCCACGTCGTGACGTTCGGGTAGTAGATCCAGAGGTTGAGGTTTCTTACGGCGTGGTCCGGGTTGGTGCTGTTGCTCAGGGTGAACATGAACCTGACGTCGTAGACCTCAGAGGCACC
>JAVVGN010000059.1:0-11712 GCA_032249095.1 Candidatus Caldarchaeales archaeon
CAAAGGGGCTAATACTCCCAAGAGAAATATACTACACACTAACAAACATAAAAGGAATAGAGAAGGAGAAATCTAAACCAAGACACATATTAGGACTAGAACACGGAAACATCCCCATACAGTTGGATTTATGGGGTAATGAGGTAATATTCAGGGGAAATGGACGGACAATGATATACGGATACCCGAGACCCGAAACATTTTAAATTATGAAGGTCTTTCTCTTGGCCGCCCTGAATAGCGAGTTTTGTTTCGACACCAGCCTCCATAAATCTTTTTAAGCAGCTCACAGACTATATGCCTTTGGAATGGTCTTAACTCTGCAGATAGGTGTAGGAACCATCCTAGGCCTGATAATCCTCGTCATTATCCTGTTGATCATCCTGGCCTCCGCCATCAGGGTCGTGAGGGAGTATGAGAGGGCTGTCATCTTCAGGCTGGGCAGGATCATCGGGGCCAAGGGGCCGGGCATCATCTTCTTGATCCCCATAGTAGATCAGCCCAGAGTAATCGACCTGAGGATACTGACGTTTGATGTCCCGCGCCAGCGGATAGTCACTCGAGACAACGTGACGGTTGAGGTAGACGCCGTGGTTTACATGAGGGTTGAAGACCCGCTGGCCGCCGTCATGAGGGTGAGGGACTACCAGATAGCAACTAGCCTCCTAGCCCAGACAACCCTCAGGGACGTGATAGGCCAGGTGGAGCTCGACGACCTCCTCGCGAGGAGGGACGAGCTGAACAAGAGGATCCAGCAGATACTTGACGAGGCGACGGAGCCGTGGGGGATAAAGGTGACCACGGTCTCTATAAGGGATGTCGTGATCCCTGAGTCGATGCAGAGGGCCATGGCGAAGCAGGCAGAAGCGGAGAGGGAGAGGCGGAGCAGGGTCATCATGGCTGAGGGCGAGCTTATGGCCGCTCAGAAGATGGCCGATGCAGCCGCCTTTTACTCAACCAACCCAATAGCTCTGAGGCTGAGAGAGCTGCAGACATGGGCCGAGATAGCGAGGGAGAAGAACCTCATAATAGTGACAGAGGGGGGTGGAGGCCTAGGGAGCCTAGTCGGGATAGCGCGCGGAGTAACCAGCCCTCAGGAGAGAAAGTAGTCTAAGAATTGAAAAGAGAGATAGCCCTCCTCATATGCATCACTTGCTTGCTACTCACATGGTCTGCCCCACCCTCCAGAGGGGCCGGGGCCGTCATGTGGCTTGAGATTTCCGGTAACATCTCGCCCTCTACCGCGGAGTACGTCAAGACGGCCATAGCGCAGGCCTCAGGCTTCCACGCAGTCCTGATAACGATAGATACCTTCGGCGGCCTGGGAGACTCAACCTTCCAGATAATCGACGCCATGCTCAACTCCTCGATACCTGTAATCGTCTACGTTTACCCACCTGGCAGACAGTCGCTCTCCGCAGGAACATACATACTGATGGCCTCAAGCCTCGCTGCCATGGCTCCCTACACGACCATCGGGTCAGCACAGCCCGTGGTCAATGGCGTGCCCACAAACGAGTCCAAGATCATAAACTTTCTCGTCGGTAAGATGAAGAGTATGGCCAAGCTACACGGCAGGAACGAGACACAGGCAGCCCGCTTCGTTATGTACAACGACAATCTCGGGCCCGAAGAAGCGCTTAGGTACGGGGTCATCGAGATAGTCGCGAACGATATTAACGATCTTATGGAGAAGGCCGATGGGAGGGTAGTCAAGACGATCTACGGCGAGTACACCCTAAGAACCCGCGGAGCCCAGATAGTTCGGGTTGACCCTGACGTTAGGGTACAGCTGCTGAACTTCCTGAGCGACCCCCTAGTCTCGGGACTACTAATCACTCTGGGCATCCTGATACTCGTAGTGGGTCTGTCTACACCGGGGTTTGGTGCGGAGATCGTTGGCGCCGTACTTATCGTTCTAGGGCTTGTTGGGCAGGGTTTCAACATAAACTGGGCCGGACTAGCACTAATAGTCTTAGGCTCGGTGCTGATACTTTACGAGTTCTATTCGGGCGGGATTATGGCCGCGATGATTGGCGGAGTAATACTGCTAACCATAGGAATAATACTACTGATAAGGGCTCCGCCGGGAATAGTCTATGTGGCCTCCGAGTGGCTCAGCGAGCTCCAGATAACGGTTACACTTATCGCGGCTTTTGGGGGCGGAATCACGGCCTTCGTGCTCTACAAGGCCCTCCGCGCGACCCGCAGAACTTCTTACGAGCTTGTGCCGGTTAGGGGGACAGGTAGGGCTGTAGAGGATATCGAAACCGGGAGGCTAGGATACGTAGTGGTGGCGGGCGAGTATAGGAGGGCAAAGGCGCTTAAGCCAGTAAGACAGAACCAAACAATAAAGGTAGTGGGGAGTGAGGGGGGAGTCCTACTGGTAGAGCCCCAGGAGGACTAGGCCCCGACCGGGAGCCTTCTTGACCCTATCACTCGCTGAAGCTTCTCCGAGGCCCCCTTGGGGACCAGCCCCGCCTCCTAGCCCCTCCAGACCTCGGAGCACCCTCGTAGACCGTCTTCTCGGAGAGATTGTTCTCCGTGTTGACGCTGCCTATATCCTGGTCGAGAACCTCTATCTTGCCGTACCTGCCGAGGTTTAGCTGCATCTTCCCCCTGAAGACCTTCACGAAAGCGTTCGTGATGCGGACTGTGTCTCCCTCGCTCACCTTGTTGATGTTCTCGTCCCAGAGAACCAGCTGTATCGCCCCAGTCTCATCCGCAATAAGGGACTCCGAGAGCTGGTGCTGCCTCTGGTCATACTGGCTTCCCACACCACGCGGCTCAGCCTTAGAGACAACCTTCGCGACAAGGTTCACGTTTCTCGAACTTGGAGTCAAACCCTCAATCTTGTCTAACCTTTCCAAACCCTATCCAACCACACCTTAAGCAAGCCTATACGCCGACCCAACTATATAAAGATATCACCAGGCGACAGACCGGGAACGACGAGTCAGCTAGAAAAGCGGCTTCACGGTTGCAGTGTGAAGTAGAGTCTTCTGTTGGATCTTCCCTTGTTCTCGATCTTCTTGAGGCATATTTCGCCTATCTCGGCTGTGTTTTTGACGTGTGGTCCTCCGTCTAGCTGTGCGTCTATCTCGCCTATCTCGACTATTCTGAGGATGGGCATGTCGGGTGGGGTTCTCGATGCTAGTCTCACTAGGCCTGGGTTTTTAAGGGCCTCGTCGCGTTCTACGAACTTGATAACTACCTCGTGCCCCTCAGCTATCCGTCTGTTGGCCTCTGATACGCACTCCTCTATGAGGGCCCTGTCCATCTTCTCTAGGCTGAAGTCTACTCGCGAGACCTCGGGCTCCACTTGGTTCCCCGTTATCAGTGCGCCGGTCCTGGAGTGTACTATCGCTGAGAGTACGTGGAGAGCTGTGTGCATGCGCATGAGTCGATACCTCCAGTCCCAATCTAGCGTGCAGGTGATTCTCTCACCGACTGGGATGGAGGCTGACGGACCCTCTAGGGTGTGTACTACTCCGTCCTCGGACAGCTCGATACTCGTCACTGAAGCCCTAGCGCCTCGGTACTGGATCTCGCCCTTGTCCGCCACGAGTCCTCCGGCTCGGGGGTGAAACACTGTCCTGTCAGGGATAACGTAGTTCTCGCCTGACTCGACGACCATCGCATCACACGTCTTTAGATATGAGTCGGTGAGGTACAGAAGCTCAGTTTTTCCGGCCCTCATGCCGCTATTCTTCTCATATCTCCGAGATAAGTCTATCGGCTAATAGTCTATGCCAAGCGGGGCTGAACTCCCCGTCTACTTCTGCTCCTTCTTTTCGCCGCCGGTACCGCTCTGCTGGTAGATGACTGTGCCTATTTCTTGCGCGGCCTTTCTCAGCTCCTCCATCAAAGACTTTATCGCCGGTATGTCGGATTTGCGTAGTGCTTCTCGGAGCTTATCCGCCGTCTCCTGGACTCTCTTCCTAACCTCTTCGCCGAGCTTCGATCCATACTCGCTTAACGCCTTGTCAACAGTGTATAGTAGAGACTCGGCCTCGTTCTTCAGCATCGCCTCCTCCTTCCTCCTTCTGTCCTGCTCTGCGTACTGCTCTGCCTCCTTAATCATCCTATCGATCTCTTCTCTGGAGAGCCTGTGGGGAGCTGTAATCTTCACGCTCATCTCCTTATTTGTTCCTAGGTCCTTCGCCGTCACGGTCAGTATTCCGTCGGCGTTTATGTCGAACGTCACCTCTATCCTAGGTACTCCGCGTGGTGCTGGCGGTATACCGTCGAGCGTGAACCTACCAAGCGACACGTTGTCGGCCGCCATCGGCCTCTCGCCCTGCACGATGTGTATCTCGACGGAGGTCTGGAAGTCTGCGGCCGTGGTGAATATCTTGCTCCGTCTGACGGGTATTGTCGTGTTTCTCTCAATGATTGGCTCAACAAGTCCTCCCAGAACCTCCACGCCAAGAGTCAGGGGAGTCACGTCTAGCAGCACTATGTCCTTCCCCTTCAGCTCGCCAGAAAGTATCGCTGCCTGTATGGCTGCGCCTGCGGCCACACACTCCATCGGGTCTACTCCTCTCTCAGGCTCTTTGCCGAGGACTCTCTTCAAGAACTCCCTCACTATGGGCATTCTTGTCGGGCCACCTACTAGCAGGATCTTGTCTATTTCCTGCGGCGTCAGTTTAGCGTCTCTCAGCGCCTGCTCTATAGGTCCACGGCACCTCTCTATTATCGGCGCGACAAGTTCCTCGAGTTTTGACCTAGTGAGGGTGTATGATAGATGTTTAGGGCCTGTGGAGTCGTGAGCTATGAAGGGGAGGTTGATCTCAGTCTCGTAGACGTTGGAGAGCTCTATCTTCGCCTTCTCCGCGGCTTCCCTAACCCTATTCATCGCTACTGGGTCCTTTGAGAGGTCTATCCCAGTCTCTGACCTGAATCTCTCCACGATGTATTTGACAATCGCCTCGTCCATGTCTCTGCCCCCTAGCTGTGTGTCCCCCGATGTAGCTTTCACCTCGAAGACGCCGCCGCCAAATTCCATGATCGTGACGTCGAGTGTGCCGCCGCCGAGGTCAAATACGAGGATCCTCATCTCCTTCTCGAGCTTGTCGAGACCATATGCAAGCGCGGCAGCCGTCGGCTCGTTTATTATTCTGAGTACCTTCAGCCCAGCTATCTCGGCCGCATCCTTCGTCGCCTGCCTCTGATTGTCGTTGAAGTAGGCAGGTACAGTTATCACGGCCTCTTTGACTTCCTCGCCGAGGAAAGCCTCCGCATCCCTCTTGATCTTCTGGAGAATGAATGCTGAGAGCTGCTGCGGGGTAAACTCCTTGCCGTGGAGCGTGTACTTGTAGTCGGTCCCCATCTTCCTCTTGAACCCAGTCACTGTCCCCTCAGGGTTTGTCACTGCCTGGCGCCGTGCGGGCTCACCCACAAGTAGCTGGCCATCCCGCGTTATCGCGACATATGAGGGGAAGGCCTTCCCGTAGAGTGTCACGCCCTCGCTGCTCGGGATCAGCGTCGGCCTCCCGCCTATTACTACCGCCGCGGCAGAGTTGCTTGTGCCGAGGTCGATCCCGATAGCCTTGCCCACGGCGATACACCTCCAGCTACTTATTATCCCATGTGGCTATTTATTCCTCATCACATCTCCAGCTGGCGTCGGGAGGTGGGGTTATAGTAGGTAGCTCAAGCCTGCCGCCCAGCAGGCTCTTTCTCTCCTAATTAAATATAATTTTGAAAGGGGGAAATAGTGGGGGAGGGGTAGCTTTCTCCAGCCACACATTAGAGAGACCCAGGCCGGGAGGTGATATTATGGGCTGGCGCTCCGGGTGGGCTGCCCTTTAATCCATGCCTACCTTCTTCTCATATAGGTATATTCCGTCGAGGAATTTTCTGAGGTCCTTTTCCTTCAGCCTTGTCCCCACCTCTATCCTGCCCGCCGCGAGGCCGACTAGGTCCTTGTCGATTCCCTTTATCACGACATCGTCTCCCCTGACCTCGACCTTAACATTCTGGGGCAGCTCAATTATTCTCGGGTTTTTCTCTCCGGTAAAGTTCTCCACTACGAGCCGGTTTCCCTGCACCTTGACGTTCATTGGGAAGTGGCTTTGAACTATCTTCATCTTGTAGGTGAATCCTTGGGTCACGCCCGTCATCATGTTTTTGATGTGCTTCTTAATTGTGCCTAGCCTCGCCAAGGCTTTCCTGTCCCTTCCATATACCCTTATCTTAATTTCTCCGCCTTCGAGGGCGAGCTCGGCACCAGCGTGGTTAAAGTTCCTCTCTAAACGGCCTAATGGTCCTGACACGGTTATCGAGGCGGGCGGGTTTGTCTGGACCTGCACGCCGTCGATTATCCTTACCTTGTCCTCGAGGAATCTCGGCTTAATTCCTCTAGTAGACGTATCCAAGGAGCTTCCCCCCGAGGCCCTTGGCTGAGGCTTCCTTGTGCGACATCACTCCCTGATTAGTGGTCACTACTAGGATGCCAATATCCTTAGAGGGTAGATAGAGCTTCGCCCAGTCCTCGTATCCATCCTTGCTGACGCTGAATCTAGGCCTTATTGGCGCGGCCCTGTTAATCCTTCCCAGAAGCTGGATGACGACTTTCCCGCCTCTCCCATCCTCCACGTACTCGAAGGAGCCTATGTAGGCGTGTCTCTGGAGCGTCCTAAGGATTCCACCAATTAGCTTCGAGTAGTAGTATATACACTCCTTATTCCTTACTGCCTCGTTGTTCTGGAGCGTCGTGAAAAGCCCTGAAACGAGGTCCTTAGAGACCATTTCCTCCTAATGATCGTACGCGAGGTCCCCTTTGAAATATGTATCTCAGACTTGAAGCGGGGGGTGGGGATAGGCTTAGATTATTCTGAGGCGGAGACGTGCGCCTGGCCGGAGCCCAAGCACTGCCGAGGCGCTTCCCCGGCTGACCGCTAGCTCGAGCAGCCCCGTCCCACCGAGGGTCGCCAGTAGAGTGCCGCTGGGGAGCATGGCGTAGGATCTTGAGTAAACGGCGAGGTGTGAAGCGTCTTCTAGCTCTACGAGAATCTTATCCCCAGGCCTTAGATTCCTTGGAAAGCCTTCTGCCCCCACGTTGAGTATCGCGTTTCCGAAGCGGTCTATGTGGAGCACCTCCGCTTCAGCCTGCCCGTCCACGAACCTAGCCCTGGATAGCTCAAGCCTATTGAGGCTCGAGGGGCTGACACTTCTCATGGATGGCCTCGCACCAATCGCGATCTCGCCTGCGACGGGGCCGAAGACATCTCGGGCGTGGAAGGTATCGCCCCCGACGCGCGGATACTTGTTGACCTCGATCTCGAAGCACTCCTCCAGCCCGTCCTCCACCGCGGCCGGATAGAGAAGGCCGTTGTCAGGCCCTACAAACCAGTACCGCCTCGTCCTAATGACTACACCGCGTCTCTCGGTACCGACGTCGGGATCAACTACAGCGAGGTGTATGGTGCCTGCTGGGAAGAACTTGTAGGAGAGTTTTAGGAGGAATGCGCCCTGCTTGACATTGTAGGGCGCGACCTCGTGCGTTATATCGACTAGGACTGCGTCACTACACCTAGACAGGACCGCGCCCTTCACCTCTCCAACGTAGGGGTCTGTCGAGCCGAAGTCCGTCAGGAGAGTAACTATCCTCCCCCTTTTTCGCCACCTCATCCCTCTTCCGCCCGTAGCATGGCCTCACCGATAAAAATGTGGCTTGGAGAGAGGCTGCAGACCCTGCGGAAACCAGGCCTCCACCCCCTCACGGCTCTCTGCCGAGGCCCTGGCCCGCCCCAGAGGGGCAAATTTAATGGCGGGCTCGAGGAAGTTTTACGTGGGTTGAAGAAGCAGAGCGTGGGGATACTACTCTTTAGGAGGAGGGGCGGAAACGTAGAGGTTTTTCTCGTGCATCCGGGAGGCCCCTTCTGGGCCAAGAAGGACGAGGGCGCCTGGTCGATACCGAAGGGCCTGGTCGAGGAGGGTGAGGGCCTGTTGGAGGCCGCTAAGAGGGAGTTTAGGGAGGAGACGGGCCACGAGGTTGACGGAGAATTCACCTACCTAGGTGAGGTGAGGCTGGCGAGCGGGAAGATCGTCCACGCATGGGCTCTGGAGAAGGATCTCGACCCAAATATGATCGTCAGCAACAAGTTCTCGATGGAGTGGCCGAAGGGCTCCGGGATACTCCAAGAGTTCCCTGAGGTCGATAGGGCGGGATGGTTCACGCTGGAGGAGGCGCGTAGAAAGATGCACCCCGCGCAGGCCGAGTTCCTAGATAGACTCGTCAGGCTTATTGGGGGTGGGGAGAGGACCGGAGGGGGCCAGACAGGGCTTGAGGATCATCAGCCCAGCTAGACGGGTAGGTCGCCCTCCCCGAGCCTCCTGAGCAGCCTATTCACGACCTCGTCAACCGGCCTATGAACTCTTCTTCTACGGCGGATAGGGTAGGCCCCCACCTCGTTCAACGCCCTCAGCGCGAGCCCATCAGCCTCCCCCGCAACAAATCTGTCCCAGTCCATGAAGTGTCTGAACCCATCCGGGTCGGACCAGCCCACGTCGAAGTCGCCAACCTCCTCAGGGTCTATACAGACGCAGACCCTGTCTAGCGATCTGTGAAGAGATAGTGGACAGGTGAAGACGCGGGCCGGGTCAACCTTGTTCTCCAGCCTAACGTCTGGTCCGAGGTCGCGGCACCTTGCCGAAACATACTCCGTGACGGCGTATGCGACGTCTAGTGGGTCATGTCTCGTAAAGATCTCCGGCGAGATGGCTCCGTCGTGGATATGTATGTGGAATCCTCCCCCACTCCACTTTACAATCGTTGAGGACGCTACGCCCAGTTTCTCCAGCGTCGAGAGGATCTGCTCGGCTGCCCGGACCCCCGCCTCGGGCCTATCGGCCAAGAGATCTATGTCCCAGCTGGGCATCGATGATAAGCGTTTCACGGGCTCCCCATTGGACCACGCATAGCGATGTATCGTGGCATAGAACGTGCGTGGAGAACGGGCCTCAAGCTCAGAGAAGATCCGCAAAACGTCTTCCGGGTTCTCAATCCTCAGCGGTTTTCTGCCTAGCGGTTTTCTGCTAGAGGGTTCATACCTGACCACTATGCCTCGGCTCGCTGTGACGCAGTGGACGGCGACTGCTCGGCCGCGAGAGTATCTGGCTATCTCCTGCGTGACGAGTGGGTTCTCGTAGTGTCTCCGGCAATCCTCTGGACGCATCTCTAGGGAACAGTCGAATCGGATCTTTTCTTGGCCTCGAGTATCCGTCTCGTCACGTCTGGAGGTAGTGAAAAGTCTTCGCGGGTCCGAGCCACCGGCCCGACGATAATCATGCCCTTGTGCGGGTCAATGCTCACCTCGTGCATCACGAGGCTGTGGTTGGTCTGTCTCATCTTCTCCACTAGCACGTATCTCTTCAGGACTCCGCCCTTCACAAACCTCCTAAACCTTATGATCCCGTCGGCTACGTGCTCTATCCCGAAGCCGAAGGCCTCGGCCGTCGTTATGGCGTACTGGCTCACGGCCAGGCTTGTGAAATCCCACTTTGACAACACCTTCTTCACCGTATAGGAGTATCTGCGCGCCATCGCCGGCCTGTCGAGCCAAAAGGCCGACATCGAGTCTATCACGAGTCTTGCCCTGCCGTAGCCGAGCTCCTTCTTCGCCTCGATGACCTTCTCTAGGAGCTGCTCAACGTCGAGGGCGTTCAGCACCCATCTATCATCAGAGCCGGATAGAGCGTCGATAATTACTAGGAGCCTCCTCTTGACCGCCGTTTCGAGGTCTATGCCAAACAACGCTGCCTGCCTCGTAATGGAGGCCCTAGTCTCCTCGGTCGTCACGTATACACACCTGTCCCCCTCCTCGATCCCCCTTGAGATGAAGTGTATCGAGAAGATCGTCTTTCCACAGCCCGGCTCCCCCGTAACGGCCACGAAGAAGCTTCGAGGGACACCTCCCTCTAGAAGCTCATCCATGCCCTTTACGCCGGTCGAAAGCCTCTCTATCAACACCCCTAATGATACAGACGCTCCCCGGGGTTATAAGGATAGAAGTGTTTCTCCGCGGCGGAGATCCGGGCGCAAATACCGTCTATTCTTATCTTACTTAGTTATTTCAGGGGGACGTACATCGAGCTCTTAGTCGCTCCCACGCCCGGCCTTCCATGTACGACCCTCTTATTCGTAATGGCGAACTCGCCTAGCCGGTGGCCAATCATCTCGGGCACAATCTCGACCGGGACAAACTCCTTCCCATTGTGCACCCATACTGTGAGGCCTATCATCTCGGGCAGGATGATCATATCCCTCGCGTGGGTCCTTATCGGCTTGTTGTTGCCGGGGCTCTGCCTATGCTTCCTTATCTTCAAAAGCAGCTTCCTCTGACTCTCCGTCAGGCCCCTCCTGAGGCTCCTCCTCTGCCGGCTTGGCAAGAGCTTGATAAGTTGGTCCATAGGCATCTCCGTAAGCTGCTGAAGCGTATACCCCCTGTAGGTGAACTCTCTAACCATTCCTTAACCACTACAATAAGTCCTCCTGTGGTATAAAAGCCCTGCCCCAATCACCTTACCACTCATCGTTGGAGGCCCACTGCCTCACAGTTTTATGCGAGAGTCCCGCGACTATCTGTCGGAGATGAAGCATTAGTCATGGCTTCTGGGGCCTCGCTCGACATCGTTTTTCGGGTCGAGGAAGTCGGTGAGTTCCGCGGAGTGCTCAAGAGATACCTCGCCCCAATGACTTTCGACTCGCTCGTTAGGCAGATGCCGCTCAGCGGCGCACTAGTTGTGTCTGGGGGCCTCGCCTATTTCCAGATCAGTGTCAAGAGGGGTGCCGAGAAGGAGGTGCGTCGAGTTGAGCCTGGAGACATACTATACTGGCCGGCCCTGCCCGCCCTCGCGATCATCTTGGAGCCGACTACTCCTCCATCCCAGTCGGTCAAGATAGGAATGCTCACAGATAGCCCGCAGCCACTGAAGAATGCGAGACAGGGACTGAGGATAGTGCTCGATAGGGCTACTTGGACTTAGACTTCTTCTTCTTGCCCTTCGTTGGCTGGAGCTGTGCCTCAACAACCTCGGCAGCCTCGGCCTGCTTCATTACTTGGACCTTACGCGCAAGCTTTACCTCGCCCATCGGCATGTATAGCTTCAGGCCAGTTACACCGCTCGCAGGCCTTAGTAATCCGCGCTCGGCCATGGTCTTTAAGAGCCTCTTCGCTATCGAGAGCCTGACGCCGAACCTCTCGCCCAGAACGCTTGGCGTCACGTAGGGCTGGGTCTTCACGAAGCTTTCAACGTCGCCTAGGCTCGGCGCGCTGACCCCCAGAGAGCGCTTCTCAGCCGTCTTGGTCTTCTCGGGCTGCCTCCGCTGCTCCTGCTTCTGCGACAACACACCTACAAGCCTAAGGGGATATATGAACTTAAGCGCTCGACGCCACGTCGCCTTTCCTCAAACACCCGGGCTACAAGGCCGATACAACAGTGAATACCCAATACAGCCGGAGACCAAGGGCCACAGCATACATACAAACAAGACAAAACAACAAGCCACTAAACGACACAACGCCACATATCCCAGTACGGTTAGACCTGTGAGGCGACGAAGTATTATTTAGGGGAAAAGGATAGACAACGCTATACGGATACCCAAGACCAGAAGAATCATCTAATCATAAAAAATTAACGGAGAGGAATCTAAACTATCTATTTTTGATGGGATATTGGTTTTGGTGGTGTAAGTGTTTTTAT
>JAVVGN010000060.1:0-11169 GCA_032249095.1 Candidatus Caldarchaeales archaeon
AGGAGATGGAGGCGAAGTCGACCCTTCAGATTTCTCGAGAATTGGGTCGGGATTACGAATCGGTTCTTCGTTTTGTGCAGGAAGTTCATGAGCGGGCTTCGGCGTATGCCCGGGGGATTTTGTTGGAAGGGGTGGTGGAAGTGGACGAGGTCTATGTGCATGCGGGGGAGAAAGGGAAGAAACGGGATGTAAGGGGCCGGAGGCGGGGATTGAGGAAAAGGGGGAGGGGAACTTGGGAAGGGGATCAGCCACCGGTTCTCACGCGGGCCAAAAGGGAGAGGAGCCGAAGGTTCGGTTTTATGTGATGAAGAATCTGAAGGGGTAAAGAAGAAGCCGAAGGAGTGGATAGGGGGGAGGTGGTGCTGAACACCGATGAATATGTGATCTATCGGGGGATAGCGAAGGCGATGGAGGAGGTGAAGGAACATCGGGTGGTGAATCATCGTCAGGGGGAATGGGCGAGGGGGGAAGCGCATGGGAATGGATGTGAGAACCGGAATGGGTTTTTGCGAACCTTCTTAAGAAAGTATCAGGGTGTTTCAAAGACGTATTTACAAGGTTATCTGGACTTTTTGAGCCTTTTGCTCAATGAGAGGGGAGAATGGTTGGCTTTCCTCTTCTCCGATCATTTAAGGACATGAGCCAATGCGGGCCCGACTGGTGGTGGTGCGGGTGAACGACGTTTATCTCGGCCGCAGTCCCACCTCGGCTCTGGCTTTGGCGCGGGGGAACCCGGGCCCGGGCGAGGTGGCGGATCCGGTTCTTCTGCAGGCCCAACGGGATGTCGCCCAGGCGGATCTGGAGGCCCTCCAGGGAGCGATTTATGGCCTGGAGGGAGTGGAGCGGGTGGCCCGGGCCGACGGAGGCATGGTCTCGCTGGAGGATCAGCTGACAGCCCTTTTTCTGCAGTTGCGGGCTTTTGGGGTGAGCGCCCCCGACCGGATCGAGTTTGGTAGCGAACAGCTCGGGGGCCTTACGAAGGACCGGCAGGCCTTGCTGGCCCGGCTGGACGATCTAATCCAGACGGTGGCTACCCGGCGAGGGGAAATGGAGGCGCGGATTGCTGCCTGCCGGGCCGAGGTCGAGGAGTCGAGCCGTCGGACGCAGGCGGTTGAATTTGGGTCCAGGGTCGGGATGTTTGTGGCGGTTGGAGTGCCGGCGATGGCGCTGGACCGGCCTGCTTATCCCCGCCCGGCCCTGAACCTTGGGGTGGGCGGGGCGCTCGGGCTGGTGGCCGGCCTAGCCTTCGTTACCACCCGGGAGGCCCTGCGCGGCCCGGCGAAGGAATCGACGTCGACCCCGGCCGTAGAACAAGCTGTGACCCATGGCACCTTCCCTTAGTGCCGGTGCCGGTTGGGGATGAGGGGCACAATTCGCGAGCTCGGCTCAGGGGCCAGGGCCTGGGGCACTGTTGGGGAGCTGGTCGATGCGACGCTTGTAAAGAACGTCGCTTCGCTCTACGTTATTCAGTTCGCCAACTACCTGCTATCGCTGATTACGATTCCGTACCTGGTCCGGGTGCTTGGCCCTGTCAACTACGGGGCGGTAGCCTTTGCGCAGAGTCTTATTGGCTACTTTATGGTGTTTGTCGACTACGGGTTTGACCTGTCGGCCACCCGGAAAATCTCGGTCCATCGTCAAGACCCTGCCACGGTCAGTCAGATCGCGGTGAATACGTGGGCAGCTAAGGGCTTGCTTTGCGTGCTCGGGTTTCTAATTTTGGTGGTTATCACCCTGCTTATCCCACAGGTTAGGGAGATCTGGCAGCTGGTGTTCGTTTTATACGGGCTCGTTGTTGGAAACGTCCTGTTTCCAGTGTGGCTTTTTCAGGGAATGGAGCGGATGGTGGCTATATCAACAATAAACCTTGGAATGCGTCTCCTCGTAGTAATCGGCATGCTCTTCGCTGTTCGCCGACCGGAGGATTACGTAGTCTATGCAGCACTTCTTAGCGCTGGAGGGTTTATTGCCGGCGGAGTGGGACTCGTGATCGGCGTGCACACGTTTGGTCTACGTTTAGTGCAACCATCCATGAGCACGATCTGGAGTAGCTTAGTCGATGGATGGTTGCTCTTCTTAGCAAACGCAGCTAGCACCGTCTATGTGTTGGGTAATTCTTTTATTTTAGGGCTCCTCACGAATTATACGGCCGTGGCCCACTATAGGGCTGGTGAACAACTCGTGCGGGCGGTCGTCTGGGTGTTAAGCCCACTTGCGAGGGCTGTTTACCCCAGGTCGACCAAAATAGCCTCAGATTCTCGATCGCCTTTGTTACGCTGGGCGGTGATGCTGTTGCTCGGCTTTGGGAGCATCGGGCTGCTCCTTTCGCTTGTTCTTGCTATTTCGGCGACAGTGGCGGTGGATCTACTCCTAGGACCAGGCTATGAGCCTGTTGCAAATGTTATTCGTATACTATCACCACTCCCGTTTCTAGTAGCCGTCAGTTACGTGCTTGGGCCACAGGTTATGATATCGCTCGGGCTGGACAGGATTTTCACTGCCGCCTTGCTGGTCGGGGCGCTCGTTGACGTAATTCTGGTCTGGCTGACCGGACCGGTATGGGGTGAGGCAGGCGCAGCCCTAGCGTTGCTGGCGGCAGAGGTTTTCGTGGCCCTGGCTATGAGCTTGTGCGTATGGACCATGTGGAAGCGCCACAAAGTCGGTCGGACACGCGGTCTGACAGGGTGAACCTGAAACGTTCCGTCAGGAAGCTGATATTGGAGGACGCTCGGCTCATATGCAAATGGTAGTGTCTCACTGTGAAGATTTACGCGGCGACCGCGCGGCCCGACCTCCTAGCTAGAAAGGAGAGCGCCGCGGCCCAACCGGGAGTCCACCACGAATTCCTGTTGTTAGAGTAGCTCAGTGTCACAATGAGAATCTACGACTGCTTCACATTTTTTAACGAACTCGAGGTGCTGGAGATACGCCTTAATGAGCTTTACCCTGTTGTTGACTATTTTGTGCTCGTCGAGGCACGCCAAACTTATCAGGGAACACCGAAGCCGCTGTATTACTTGGATAATGTTGACCAATTTCGACAATTTAGAGACAAGATTATTCATGTGATAGTTGAATTTCCTAGCGACGATGAGCTTATAAGGCAATACCCCGGCATTTCTTTGCCTTGGGCAAGAGAGTATTTTCAGCGGGACATGATAATTAAAGGGTTAACTAATTGCCGAGATGATGATATTGTAATTATCTCTGATGTTGATGAGATTCCAAGGCCAAATAAGATCCGGGAATTTGCGTGTACTAAAGGGGTCAAAATATTTGAACAACGTTTATATTACTACTGGTTGAATTGTGAGTGCATAGTAGGGCCGAATAAAAGGCCTTACCGTTGGTTGGGGTCAGCCATGCTTCAATTTAGGGACCTTCGGAGCCCTCAAGACGTCCGTAATCTCGTCATTGCCACGGCTAGGGAGCTGGTGTCGCCGCGTCCGTGGGTAAGACTGGGCGCGAGGGCCCTACGCGAGCTAAGAGGTCTTAGCTAAGAGGTCTTATCGGGCGTCCGGTTGTAATCGTGCCGGACGGTGGTTGGCACTTCAGCTACCTGGGGGGAGCTAAAAGGATCATCGAGAAAATAAAGGCGTTCGCTCATACTGAGGTTCCGCACCCTGGGCTTTTAGACGAAACTCGGATCAAAATGATTATAGAAAGTGGACAAGACTTATACGGACGCGACTTTAAATTTGAGTTTATTAATTTAGACGATAGTTTTCCACGATATGTTGTCAACCATATCGATAAATGGAAGCACCTTATATGGTTCCGGGATCTTGCTGGTGAGGCGGGGGCATGAAAGGGGCAAGGGCGCTCAAGGGGGCATATAACGGGGAGATGGGATCGAGCTTACTCATGTTGAGGTCGACTGGGCGCGAGCGGTTTCCTGCAAGTCCCGATTACCCGCGGTGAGTTATGTTCGCTCGGGTTAGGAGAGCATGAACCGCGTAAGCCCGGTATGGTCGAACGAGGGCGTTCTCGTGCACGACGTGTACGACTGCCTGCTATGCGGGCGAGAAGGGATGTTTTTGTATAAAGGGTTGCGAGACCGGCTGTTTGGGGCGCCTGGGGTCTGGTCGCTGATGGAGTGTAAAGACTGCGGTCTCTGCTGGCTGAATCCCAGACCCCTTCCTTCTGAGATCCCCAAGTTATACGCCGCGTATTATACCCATGCGGTGGGGTATATTAGGCCGCGATGGAAGACGCTAATTATAACGTCAGTGCTGGCTGCATCCTACGGTTATCCGGCTGGCGGTAAAAGCCGACTGTTCGGCTTCTGGCTATCCATGCTGGGGCCGATTCGAGAACGTGTAGGGGCCTCGGTCCTCTTTCTCCATGCAAAGGATAAGGGTAGGCTTTTGGATGTCGGCTGTGGGAACGGTCAGTTCCTAGCTTGGATGAACGGCCTCGGCTGGCAGGGAATAGGACTTGACCCCGATAGCAATGCCGTGCGAATTGCTAAGGACCGTTTCGGGGTAACGGCTTTCGAGGGTACAATCGAGAACGCTTGCTTTTCTGCGAACTTTTTTGACGCTCTTACGATGAATCATGTAATTGAGCATATTTCAGATCCTGTTAAAGCACTTATTGAGTGTTTCCGTGTCCTGCGGCCGGGCGGAAAATTAGTAATTGTTACTCCTAACGCGGAAAGCCTGGCGTCGCGCTTGATGGGTTCCACGTGGCTTCACTGGGATCCTCCACGGCATTTGGTTGTGTTCTCGCCAAGAGCGTTGCATAGGCTTGTGATACGTTGTGGGTTTACTGTCCGTGAGTTGTATACCCTGGCTAGAGGGGCCGGTGATACTTGGGTCAAGAGTCGGCTACTCCGAAGACACGGTGTTCTTCCAGCGGGATCTTCACTGAAGGGAGCGTCACTTTTAAAACTTGAAGCCTTGCTTTTCTGGCTAGCCGAATATGCCTTAAGCCGTCGGTTGGGTCTCGGGGAAGAGCTGTTGATGGTAGCAACGAAGCGAGGAGAGTGAGTTATGGAGGGTGAGAGGGTCGGGAGTCCGGCGCTGGAGTCGGGCGTGGGACAGTGGCCCAAGATAGCTATCATTATCCTCAACTGGAACGGGTGGCGGGATACGCTGGAGTGCCTGGAGTCGGTCGAGCGGCTGACGTACCCGAATTACCAGGTCGTCCTGGTGGACAACGGGTCGGCTGACGACTCCGTCGACCGGATCCGAGAGTGGGTGATGGGCCGACCGGAGCAGTGGGGCCCGGCTCAGGACCTGCCTGAAGGCGTCGCCACGATTTTGCCGCCCGGCGCGCGGGTCGTGCTCGCGACCGACAGGCTAACACTGATTCGGTCGGATGAAAATTTGGGCTTCGCTGGCGGATGCAACCTGGCCATCGACTTCGCATTGTCTCGGGACCCATCCATCGGCTTTGTTTTTCTGCTGAACAATGATGCCCAGGCGGAGCCCAACTGTCTGAGGGCCTGTGTGGCCGTTGCCGAAAAGGAGGACGCGGCCATTGTCGGTGCCCTTATCAAGTCCAAGGATGGCCAGCAGGTGGTCTCTACCGGCTCGAGGTTTCCTGCAGAGCTGTTCAGAACAGCCCAACTTAAGCATTGGCCGAATGAGCAGGACAGCTGGCCTGTTGATCGGGTCGAGGGAGCTGGAATGCTTGTTCGACGTGACCTCCTCAACCGTCGGAGACAAGAGGTGGGCCGCTTTCTGGAGACCTCGTTTTTCATGTACGGAGAAGAAGTGGAACTGTGCATTTGGGCAAAAAGGCAGGGCTTCCGGATTATAGTTGCTAGGCAAGCCGTCGTCCGACACCGTGTAACGGCCGCTTCTGGTGGGGAAGGGAGTCCACTTGCGTACTATTATATTACGCGAAATCGAGTGCACCTGGCCCGTCGTCTGCTGCCCAGGTGGACCAGGATGCTGTTTCACCTGTGGTACTTACCTTCCAGGGTAATCCGGGCAACACAGAGAGCGTTGCAAAGAAGGCCTGAGGTTTCAAAAGCTATCCTTCATGGCCTAATAGATGGTTATCGTGGAGTTTACGGGAAATGGGATCGCCACCCTGAGATCCAAGGTGAGAAGGCCTCGAAATCTCGAAAGAAGCCGGTTGAATGAAAATGGTTCGCAGTAGCAGGTAAGATGCCCGTGATGCCTTTCTATTGACATCGGGGAGGGCCACGCCACAATGAGTATGAAGGTCGCCTTTTTCCTATTTTTTCCACCAACCTTGTGGGCTCCGGGCGGTGGAGAAGTGCAGCTTGCCAAAACAAAAGAGGCCTTGGAGAAACTTCAGGTGACAGTCACGTTACTTGACCCTTGGTCACGCAACCATGATTTCGATGTTGTCCACGTTTTTGGTTCAAATTACGAGGTCTCAAGTTTTATCGAAGCTGCTAAGGGTATAGGGTTACCAGTGGTTGTTTCCACAATCGCCTATTCGGCTAAGCCGGCCTGGCAGTGGAAAGTATGGAAATGGATTGATCGGTGTGTGCCTGTGCCCACAACGTACCGGCTACGTCAGCGAATCTACGACCAAGCGGATCGGCTCATATCAGAAGCTTACCAGCTCGCCCAAGGCTTCCGGATTGACAGCCGCAAAATCCGGCTAGTGCCGCATGGTATCGACGCCAAGCGCTTTGAAGTTGCGAGCCCCGAGCCGTTCACTAAGAGATACGGACTCCGAGATTTTGTGCTTCAGGTAGGCCGTATCAATCGCCATAAAGGACAGGCCCGTTTAATCCAAGCGCTCGACGGAACAGGTCTTGATGTGGTGTTCATCGGGCCGCTTGATTATAGCGATCCGGAGGGCGTAGTAGAATTCGAAAGGTTACTGCGCAGTCGCCCGTGGGTTCATTACATTGGTGAGTTGAGTCATGATGATCCGATGTTGGCGAGCGCTTACGCAGCAGCCCGGGTCCATGTTCTTCCAAGCATCAGTGAGAGCCTGGGGTTAAGCACTCTTGAAGCAGTGGCTGGTGGGGCTGCCGCGGTGACGGGCGCCTATCCGCCTATTCGCGAGTACCTTGGTGACTATGTATATTACTGCAACCCTAAGTCGGTCGATTCTATACGCAACGCTGTTTTGGAAGCTTTCACTAAGGGTTGTAAGCCCGGGGCTCGTGAATATGTGTTGTCTAATTTTTGCTGGGAGAGAGTGGCCGAACGCTTGCTGGAAGTCTACAGGGAGCTGGTTAAATGAGGGCGGCCCTAGTAGCTTTATCGGTTCGCGGCGCCATGGGGCAATATCTGGAAGCCCTCTTCGCGGAATTGGGGAGGCACTGCCAGCTTTATTTGTTTGTACCCAGGCATTTCGCCGCCGAGTCAACTGCGGCCGACCGCATTTTCCGTTTTGCGACGGGCACAAACCGAATAAGGGCGCTGCTTCAACTCGTTAACCTGGTAGCGGCCATTCGGGTCTGGAAACAAGTCCAGGCGATCAGGCCGGCCGTTGTCCACGTCTTTAACGGCGACGGCTACCCGTGGACGCTTGTATGGGCGTTCCTGGCTCAGAAGCAAGGCTTACCGCTTCTGGTGACTGTTCACGACCCTGAACCGCATCCAGGCAACATGTGGGAATGGTTAAATGCGCGCCTGAGACCGTACGTGCTACGCCGGGCGACCAGCGTGCACGTTCATAGCGAGCGCTTTGTCACAGCCGTCAGAGCGCAGGGAGCCAGGGACGTGAAGGTGATTCCCCATGGAAGTTTGGCGCCCCGGTTCCTTCGCTATTGGAAGCCCGGGATTCAACGGGAGCCCATCGCTCTGTTTTTCGGGCGGATTGAGGCTTACAAAGGATTGGAAACACTGGTGGAGGCTGGCATCCGCCTCAATGGGAAGGCGAAGGTCGTTATCGCCGGACCTGGCAGGTTGCCTTGGGTTACCTTGAGAAAAATTGAGCGGCACAGAGAGATATTCGAACTTCACAACCGCTTCCTGGAAGACTGGGAAGTCGCTGAGCTCTTCCAGCGCGCGAGCGTATGTGTGCTACCATATCGCCAAGCTTCGCAGTCCAGCGTTCCATTAATCGCCGCGGCCTTCGGGGTGCCGGTCGTCGCCTCGGCAGTCGGGGCGTTTGTGGAGGACGTGCCGGCCGTTGGGGGACTGCTCATTCCGAAAGATGACCCTGAGGCCTTGGCGTCGGCGATAATCCGGGCGTTCGAGATAACCCCAACCTACCCTAAAGAGTTAGAGTTCGACCAGATAGCACCAAGATTTGCCCAGTGGTACTCGAACTATGCAGGCTAACGGTTTGTTATTCTTAATCGCCGGGGCACACTCGCTTCTTTACATTTGGGCACTCTGGGTAACCCGTAGGCCTATAATTACCCTATTCCATGGATTTTTAGCCACAAGCTTTATCGCATTTGCAGTTCGACCTATCATTTCAGCTATTGTTGGGGGACATATCCTGCACCCTATCGGCGATGTTTGGGATTCATATCTTGCGGGGCTCACTTTCCAGTTAGTATTCAATTTAGCGTTTATTGCGGGATATATACTGTTTTGGCGACGGCCGAAACATAGTACGGAGATGATTGTATCCCGGTCTGTGGCCAGGGGATACATCGCCTCACTTCTGGTGGGAGTAGTGGCCGTCCTCGTTATACACGTGCTATCCGCAGGCGCGTGGCTCCCCACCGCTCGTTCGGCTACGATTACTTCGACAGTTCCCTTTGGCAAATTGCTTTTTCCAGCGGCGGTGATCCCGCTCAGTACCTGTCTGCCATTAGCACTTCTGGTCTGGCTCAAGCATCCGAGGCTTCGCTTATTCGCTGGAGGGGCAACCTGTTTATCAATAATTCTGCTTACCTTACTCTATCAGCGCGGTTTTATAGTATCAGGGCTGATAGTTGCAGCATTTTTCTTCGAGAGGCTGAGGGGATTGAGCTATCGCCGCGCTCTCGAATTGGTGCTCTTGGCTCTCCTGATGGCTGCCTTAATCCGACCGCTCGCCCAAGCAATGAGCGGTGCGCCGTTGACCGATGTCGTCGGGGATCCGCTTGGGCGGTTTCGGGATTTCGTTCTAGGGCCGAATTTCGATATCGCCGACGTCTGGCCAGTAGCTCTAGAGTACACGCGAAGTCAGGGCCTCCTCTTTGGGCAGACTCTGCTGGCTATCCCGGCCCGTTTTGCGACTCCAAGCTTCCGTCAGGAGATTGGGGCTCTCACTGCGGTCGACCGATTGAACGAGTTCTATTGGGGCGACCAGTACTGGTCTACGAATTTTGGTTTCAACGTCAATCTGGCCCAGGAAGGCTACATCAACTTCGGGCCCGTAACAGTAGTTTTGGGATGCCCGGCGGGTCTTCTGACGGCCGTGATCGACTATCTCCTAGCTACCATGAGGCGCTATGATGTTCTTAGGGTGTACCTGGTGAGTGGTCTGTTCATCAGCGGGGGATTCGTTGGCGAATTAGGCGGAACACTACAGTGGGTAACGGCTTTTCTGTTGACTGGTGTTTTGGTATGGGTTGTTTCTAGACTTACTTGGCGCCGAAGCGGAGTGGTGCCGTCAAGGCCTGCCTTGCGTGCCATCAATTAGGTCTTCATAGATCCTTCTGTAATGTTCTTGCTTCCGTGAAGCCGATCCTTGGGTTAACCGTAAACAACTTCTGGGACCTCTGGTTCTGGCGGCAGGCGCTTATCAGGACGCTGCAGGGTGCAGGCTTTGAGGTGTTGGCGGTCGGACCGCCGGGGCCCTATGAGGAGGCGGTGGCCCGCCTGGGTTGCTGGGTGGACACCTACCCCCTCGACCGGCGGGGCCTCAACCCGGTGGGGGAGCTCCGGTCGTTAACAGGGCTTTATGCGATTTACCGACGGTGGCGGCCGGTGATCGCCCACCACTTCACCATCAAGCCGAACCTCTATGGCACCCTGGCCGCCCGGTTGGCCGGGGTGCCAGTGGTCATCGCCACTGTCACGGGTCTGGGATATATCTGGACGGACGACGGGCCAAAGGCTCGGGTTCTGCGGGCTATCCTTGAGCCCATTTACCGGCGCGTCCTCAGGTTGGCTGATGCTGTGATCTATCTCAACGAGGAGGACCGGCGGACCCTTGGCGGCCGGCGGACGGTGCTGATCCCCGGAGAAGGTATTGATCTGGAGGCGTTCTCGCCATCGGCTGTTCCCCCGGAGCGGCAGGCAGCCTTGCGGTCAGAGTTGGGCCTGGGCCCGGACGCCCGGGTGGTTCTCATGGTCGGCCGGATGCTCCGGCATAAGGGAGTGTTAGAATTCGTGGAAGCGGCCCGCCGGGTCCGAGCGGCCTGTCCGGGGGCGGTTTTTGTGCTCGTTGGACCTTCAGATGAGGGCAATCCAGCTCGGATACCCTCCGAGAAGCTTCAAGCCTGGGAATCCGAAGGGGCAGTTCGCTATTTAGGCATGCGGGGCGACGTCCGGGACCTGATGGCCGTGGCCGACGTGGTGGTTCTGCCCAGCTACCGAGAAGGGATACCGAGGGTGCTCATTGAGGCGGCCGCAATGGGCCGGCCTCTTGTGGCCACCGACGTCCCCGGCTGCCGGGAGGTGGTGCGGAACGGGGTGAATGGGTTGTTGGTGCCGGCGCGAGACGCGGTCGCTCTGGCAGAGGCCATTGAGTCCCTCCTGAAGAACCCGAAACTCCGAGCTGAGTTCGGGGCCGCATCCCGGCGGCTGGCCGAGGAGAGATTTTCTGATCAGCGAGTGGTGGATTGCATCCTGGATCTCTATCGTGCTCTCCTTGCCGAGAAAGGAGTACAGAGGACGGAAGGTGGAGGATGGATGTCGGATGACGGATAACGGACGACGGAGGGGTTAGGAGGGCAGTGTGAGGAGCGGGTGTTCGATGGCCAGGCGTGGGTGTCGAAGTCCGGCAAAGGTGATCGGCAGATTCGCTCGCCCTGGGATCTGGATATGTTCAATCCGCGGCAATATGAAGCCGTCTTCTAAGAACAGCTTGAGCAACTCCCTCGGTGAGGCTGAAGAAACCAAAGTGTGGCTTGACTTTGCGCGGGATTGTGGCTACCTCTCGGCGCAGGATCATCAGCGTCGAACCATTGGCTATGACCGGGTCAGCGCTATGCTGTGGACCCTCATGACCAGATGGGAGACCTTCTCATGAACCATTTTCCATCTTCCGTCTTCCGTCTTTCGTCCTCCATTCTCCGTCTTCCTTTACCCTTCCCCGAGCGGCGGCTGGTCCTGATGGCGCTGG
>JAVVGN010000061.1:0-10912 GCA_032249095.1 Candidatus Caldarchaeales archaeon
ATCCGTCACCGACCTTCACACCTATCACGTACGCCAACTCCTCTGAAGGCTTCAATAGTTCTAGTGAAGGTATCAATCTACCATTGTATGGGCTATGCACTCCGCGTACCCAATAGTATATATGAGACTTAGAGATCCTGACCCCATATCTTCGCCAGACCTCCCCAATAATCTCTTTATATGTCAGACCGCCTCTCCGAAGAGCAACGACACCACCGTACAGCCCGATCCGAAGCTCTCGTGGTAGGTACCTCCTCGTTCAGTGTCTTTATCTCGTATGTCCCCGCAACAATGTTGAAACTCTCCACCATCCCACTCCAACCCACCGGCCCCGCATATAAAGAGTAGTGGCCCCAACAGCCGGGCCACCTCTAACCTAGACTCACTATGCTCAAGAGAACTACTGCCAAGATAAATAAAGACCTCAAAGGGACTAATACTGCCAAGAGAAATCTACCACACACCAACAAACATTAAGGGGCTTAGAGAAGGAGATAGGAGCAGTAAAGCAGGAGAAATCTAAAACTAAGAGACATACTATGCATAAAAAACGGAAACATACCAATACAGCCATACCTATGGGACAACGAGGTAATATTCAAGAGAAAAGGACAAACAACACTATACGGATACCTAAGGCCGGAAGCATAACTTATTATGGGCACGGCATCGTGAAAGGAGAGAAGCTTTCCGCAGTTTCATCGGGGGGATTTGGGTAGAAGTTTTTTACGATCCCTGCAGGCTTATCGTATAGTGAGAGGGCCAGTAGCCTGCCTCGACATCGACTATTTCTTTGCACAGGCCGAGGAGCTTCGGGACCCCTCGTTAAAGTCAAGGCCTGTGGTTGTTTGCGTGTTCTCCGGTCGGACGCCAGACTCGGGCGTCGTGTCCACCTGCAACTACGTCGCGAGGAAGTTAGGTGTGAGGTCTGGCATGCCCATAAACCGCGCAAAAAGGCTTCTGCAGAATGTGGACGCGGCATTTCTACCCGTTGACATGGAGTATTATCGCGGCCTCTCTGAGAGAGTATTCGCGGTTGCGGAGAGATTCTCAGACGTGGTTGAGATCGCTAGCATCGACGAAGCCTTTCTGGACCTTAAGGCAGCGTGCGGGGGTGACTACGGAGAAGCGCTCCAACTTATGAGGAGTATGAAGGACAGCATAGCGGGTGAGATAGGGCTGACCTGTAGCGTAGGTGTCGCTAAGAACAAGCTCCTGGCTAAGATGGCTTCGGACGACTCGAAGCCAAACGGGCTGAAGGTTATCTGGCCAGGTACTGAGAAGGACTACTTGGCTCCAAAGCCTGTTGACGAAATTCCATACGTTGGCAAGAAGACCGCGGAGAGGCTCCGCTCGATAGGTGTGAGCACGGTCGGAGAATTGGCGCGAGTTGAGCCCAGCACATTAGTAGGCCTCTTCGGATACAGGGTCGGCCATTTCCTCCACCTAGCCAGCCGTGGAGAGCTAGATGAGCCCGTGATTAGGAGGGGCGAAGCAAAACAGATAAGCAGGATAATTACACTCAAGTCTGCGACACGGGATATAGATGAGATCCTGCAGCAGCTCCGGCGGGTAGTGAACGATCTCCACGCCCGCATTCTCAGTAAGGGAGTATTCTTCGAGGGAGTCTCAGTCATCGGGATTACGAAAGACATGCAAACCGTGAGTAGGAGTGTTTTGATGCCTCGCGCATCCCAGAGCATCGAAGATCTGTCAGACGCTGCCTCACAGTGTCTGAGAGAGCTCTTGGACAAGCTTAACGTGGAGCTTAGGAGAGTTGGTGTCAAGGTTTATAAGTTGAGCGGCGCGAAAGGCCAGAGCAGGCTTACCCAGTTCTGACGGTCTAAAGGATTGTCTCAACAATCATTATGAGGATTGCGGCGAGCAGGCCCGCCCCCACCATCTGCAGCGCCGTCCTTAGGGCGCTTATCCCGGCAATCCTGCCGACAGCCGTGCCGGATAGAAATAGTAGGGCGAGACAGACGAGTAGCGACGAGTAGAGTCCCTGCTCCAGCGGTGCCATCGAGGCGGAGGCCGCCAGATAAGGAGCGCTAACGACGAGGATGGCCATTACTGCACTCAAGCTATTCACCAACGCGACAATAATCGTGGCGTGTACGCCGGCGGCGGCGACGAGGGTCTTACTCATCTCTCTGAGGGTCGCTTGCTCCAGATTCTTTATCCTGCGAAGCTGCTCGGCCCTCTCCGATATGAAGGCTCCCGTGTATCCCGAGATAGCTACTCCTATCAGGATTGAGACGACCGCTCGTAGGGCTGAATCATAGCCGTGTAGGCCTGAGATATATAACCCGAAGACGAGCCCGATACCAACCATCGCGCCGTCGAACACTTGTAGTGAGAAATAGCGTCTAACCACCCCAGATGTCTCCGTAAATGCGATTACGAGCCTCAGGCGCCCAAGTAGCCTGTTCAGCACCAACACCTACCTGCTACCTCCTGTGCTCAGCCCTCTCTATAACGACCGCGTCTATACTGTGTATAGCCCCGCCAAGCTTCTTGATAACCTCGTCAATCCTCTCAACACTCAGGTCCGAGCCGTCAATAACCAGCTTAATGGTCTCGGTCTCAACATCAACCTCCAATACCGAGGAGTCGACTCTTTTAACCCCCTTTACCGAGGCTATTACGCGGCTAAAGTCCACTATGTTGGGTTGATGCGGCTTCAAGACATCGAGGACGAGCCTAGTGATGCTTACACCCTCCCTATGTTCCGACATGCTGCCTATATGTCCCCATGATTGGGCGCCCCCAACCTCCGATATTAGCCTTTTCGCGTCGCTGCAACAGGACGCCCTACAAGCTTCTGACGACCTGATACCACTTAAAAGGATACCGCCGGAAGAGAATGAGGGAGTAATACAAATGCAGCTCAGCGCTCAAGATCTCAATCATTTATTCAGCCTGGCCAGACTCATCATCGCGAAATATCGTTCCTCATCCTCAGCTTTATCTTTTTTTGACCTCTGGCCGTCGGAGAGCGCGAAGTCCCAGCCTAGAGAGTCCTGATCAACACGCGCGCTAAAATATTTAGCCTCCGCACAAGCATTAGCTTTTGTGGAGATCTTTACTCTGAGGGACGTCCTCGAGGCCTCCGAGATCCTCTACAAATACATTAAACCGACGCCGCTAGTCTATTCGAGGCTTCTCTCACGAGAGTTCGGCTGCGACCTCTATGTCAAGCTTGAGAACCTCAACCCGACAAACTCCTTCAAAGTCCGGGGCGGCATATACTACATCTACAAGAATTACGACGAGGTGCGGAGAACCGGCGTGATCACCGCCTCGATGGGCAATCACGCCCAGTCTATTGCCTACGCAGGCCAGCTCTTTGGTGTTGAGGTGAAGGTCGTGATGCCTGACTGGGTTTCAGAGGTCAAGAAAAACTCTTTGCGCGAGCTCGGTGCGGAGATCATCACCTATGGAAAATTCTTTGACGAGGCCGCAGCCTACGCCGAGGCGCTGGCAAGCAAGAGGGGGTACAAGTATATCCACGCGGTTAACGAGACACAGCTCTATCCAGGTGTAGCGACTATGCATCTTGAGGTCATTAGGGAGCTCAGCTCGGTTGAGCAGGTCTTCAACCCGATAGGGGGAGGGTCTGGGGCCATAGGAGCCTGCATCGTCTACAAGAGCTTCGACCCCAGAATACGGGTTGTCGGTGTGCAGGCCGAGGGCGCCCCAGCTTTCTACGAGTCATGGAAGATGGGGAAGCTAGTCTCGAAGGAGAGCGTCAATACAAGGGCTGAGGGGCTGGCCGTAGCTAAGGCGTATGAAGTCCCCTACGCGATCATCCGCGACAAGATCGATGACATAGTCCTCGTCTCGGACGAGGAAATGGAGGCAGCGATAAGGGACCTCTACTACTCGGTGAGGCAGGTCGCGGAGCACGCTGGTGCCGCGGCCCTGGCCGCCGCGCGGAGGGTCAAGCAGTCCCTCGAGGATAGGAGGAAGAAGGTGGTTGTTATGCTGACGGGAGGGAACATAGATGCATCACAATACGCGCGCATAATCTCGGGCGGAAAGGGCTAGCCGCACGACGCGGCATCCTCCGCCTCCGCTACAACACGTATCGGTAGGGGCTCGTATAGGCGGCTGGTGGAGACATAGAGCACATCACCATGCCTAACCCCCGCGGACTCGAGGGTTTGTGAGTCGTCGAGCCTCCTACTTATGTAAAGGATCTCCGGATCTGGGAGCCCCAGTTTAGATGCGACAACCTCTTTGAGCTCATACACGGTCCTCGACGTATCGAACCGGAGCGTTATAGGCTCCCCCTCACTCTCGCCGCAAACGATACACATGGGGTCGCGCTTGATCTTGACCCTTGTGAGTCTTGAGTTGAGGCCGTCATAGACGATCAGGCTTGTAGGCACAGCGCCCAGACTACCCCCGTGAAGTATTTGGAGTGTGTGGGTGGAGATGATGCCTGCTATCGTTGCTGCGACACTTTGAAGCGCCGGCATCCGGGGTACAAGGCTGGCCCTAAGGCCGTCGATCAGCCTTAGTGTCTCTTCACTAATTTCTTGATCGGATTTCTCGGGCCTGAAATACTTTACATCATACACGGTCTTGATGTTTAGTTTGAAGAGGTGCTCCGCCTCCTCGAGCGTTATACTCAGCCCGTGTTGTTTTAACTCATCAACCAAGTCCTGTGGACGCCTCTTGCGTAGGGTACACTCCGCGGCCCTCTCTTCTCTCGGAATCAGCAGTGAGCTCTGACACTCTAAACACGCAGTACGGCCGGGGAGAACTATCTGCACATTACCGTAAAAGCCGTTCATGGCGCCGTCTACGAGCGGCTTACCTAGATACACGGCCATGGAGTTATACCACCTTCTCGACGCCCAATTATCGAGGCATGAGAGTAGGACGTCAGCCCTCCTATAGGTGTCCTCGCCCAGCTCGCGGATGTCGCCTTCGAAGGCCTCAACCTCGACGTGGGGATTTATCTCACGGAGTCTTTCCGCAGCCGCCTCAGCCTTCCCCCTCCCGATATCGCTATCACGGAAGAGGAGCTGCCGACTGAGGTTGCTCAACTCAACTCTATCGTAATCAGCGATCATCAGTCTTCCTACACCCATCATGGCGAGGTTTTTCGCCACCTCGCATCCAAGAGCCCCCACCCCAGCCACGAAGACTGTGGCAGAAAAGAGCTTCTCCTGATCCCAGCCGTCTATCCTGATCTGCCGCTCGTATCTCTCAAGCTGCTTCATGGCTTAAAGAAGACTGAGCGCTTTCTCGGGTGTGGCGTACAGTCGGATATACTCCCGTACTCGAGCCACAAACCTCTCGGGGTAGTACTTCATCTCATAAGCCGCCCATACGTTCAGAGGGTCATCCGGATTGGGGTTGGCTAGCAGGTTCTTCAGCGCCTCGATAACAGAGACAACGTGCATGTTCGGGAACCAGTCCCTGTTGAATATGGACTCACAGACCCTCGCAGGCGCCTCGTCGGTAAAGTTTGGGTGCCATATCCTCGTGTGCCAGACGACTTGAGGAGGGACAAAGGGGAACTCTCGAGGGAGGAGTATTTCCACTACAAACACGCCGCCCTCGAAGATCCCAGTACCTATAATGGTGCCCTTGTAGTGGGTTAGGTCGCCGTCCTTCGCGTCGAATGTCGGCTCATAGTTCTTCATCAGCTGGTACTCCTGTGCCAGGCGCTTGGCCCACCTGGGCTCAGGAAGATAGCCAGCCTCGGGGACGTGCATCGCATTAACCCCCGACCGTCCGAGTAATTAGAACCAGCTTATCCCCCTCAACAACTCCGGCCGAGGCGAGAGTCTCGTTATCCCCTAGAGCCCTCCCCTTATAAGTCAGCCTCGCATCCTCTGGCCTGAGCTTCTTGATGGTGCATACCCGCATCTTCACGGCGCCGATACTGGCGTTCGGGGGCACGTCGAGCTCGAGAGGGGGACCCCCACCGACTGCCGGTACAACCCTGATCTTCATGATTCGCTTCGCCATTATCCTGCTCCGTGCGGGATATAAATAGGTTAGCTGGAGCAGTGGCCAGACGCGCGCTATGTACCGACGCGTACGATCTCACTTGAAGCAGTCCCTCGGGTAGGACCGGAGGAGTATGGATTCTACAGCTACGATGGTGGTGCGAGTTTATAGGCAGGCATAGACACGTTTTAAGGCAGAATTGAGGGTTAGAATACTCCCGCCGTCGCTCGCTAAAATCATCAACCACTCAGTCACTAACTCCAAGATTGAGGTCGCCGGGCTTCTCCTCGGAAAGGAGGAGGGAGATCTGGTCGAGATATGGGACGCCGTGACAGGAACACAGGTGGGGTCCTCTGGCTTCGTGATGCTTAATGAGGAGGTTATGGCGAGGGTCGCAGAGTATCTCCACACTTACAAGATTCCCCTATACATAGTGGGATGGTACCATTCCCACCCTTCGCTAGGCGTCTTCCTCTCACCAATAGACATCAGAACACAGTTATCTTACCAGAAGCTGTATCCGAGGGCCGTCGCCCTAGTGATCGATCCGGCCAAATATTTGGAAGTAAAGAAAGTCACAGGAGAGGTGTTTAAAGTCTTCCAAGTGGGGGGCGACGGAAGGGTAGTGGAAATTCCTGTAACCTTCGGGGCCGGTAGAAGGAAGCTCCTCGAGTCAACTCTTATAAGTCTTTCAACTACAGCAATCTTCAGCGACGCGGCGGTGGTGAAGGAGGAAGTGGGTGGGAACCCGTTTAGGATTCTCGGCGGCCTAATTTCTCATGGAAGAAGTAAGACTGGTGAAAGGAGGCATGAGTGAGAAGAGGAGGATAGTGATCAGGCGGAAGGTCTCGCCTGAGGAGCTTCAAGTGGAGAGTGTGGAGCAAGCGCAGAAGCCTCCCGAGGCTGTAGAGGAGTCCGAGGTGACCGAGACGACTCCGGCCAGTCTATACGAGCAGGCAGCAGCCTCCTTCGCGGGGCTCCGGCAGAGGCTCGAAGAGATAAGGAGCTGGGATCGAGCATACCAGAGGATATTCAAGGCGAGGGACGACGTCAGGATAGAGGTCGTCAAGAAAAGGCTAGACAAGCTAATCGATATGCGGAACCAGGTCTTGACGGAGGCTCAGAATGTAGAGAACCTCATCAACGAGGCTCTCGGCAGGCTTGAGACCGAGATGGCAGTACTCGAGGAGGAACTCTTCGACAAACTCGTCGAGGCCGAGTATCTCCGCGATAGGGGCGGCTCCTTACCTCCTGAATCGCAGTCACGCCTTGAGAGCCTCGAAAAGGAGATAGATTCCTACAGGCAAAGAATAGTCGAGACTAAGAAGAAGTTAACGGAGCTTCAGCACATGCTTGACAAGCTCAGAGAGCTTCCACGCACGATTCACGAGGAGACAACCAGCGTAGAGGAGGCTGAACCGCTGTACAAAGACCTCGTGGCCAAATTTAGGGACGAGGTGAAGATACGCTCGACTATTGATAAGATAATGCAGGAGCAGGGAATACCGCGCCCATACGCGATTATACATGTTTGGAAGGCGGCTTTCAAGCCAAAGGTTTCAGGCGGCTCGGAGTTTTAGGCGGTGAGGTTAGGCACACTTAAATACGGCCCCTGCAAACTCTGTTAGTGAACCGGGTCTATAGGGGCTTATAAGCCTGTAAAGACCCAGGGTGGGACATGGATGCTGTCGAAACTACGCATGGATATACTGAACTACCTTGCATCTCTAGGGAGAGGGGACAGCATAGTAACTAGGCTAGAGTTCGAGGGCCCGAGGATCGCGATATACACGGCGGATCCCTCTGTCTTTGCCGAGAGGAACAATGTAGCCCGGGAACTGGTAAATCTGATCAAGAAGCGGGTCGTTGTTAGGCCGGACGAGTCGATAAGAATGCCTGAAGAGGAGGCGAGGAAGAGGCTTAAAGAAATTCTGAAGGATGTGCAGACAAACGTCTCTTTCGACAAGGATCAGGGGGAGGTAGTCGTCGAGGGTAATGACCAGGCATTGTTCAGCATCCTGACACCTGACGTCATAGCCCAGATCGAGCGCGAGATCAGGTGGATCGTCTCCCCGGTCAGGACACCGCTACTGCCATCCAAGACGGTGGAGAAGTTGAAAAACTATATTTATGGTAATGGGGAGGAGAGGCTTGAGACTCTTCGCAGGATCGGCGAGATGGTTTTCAGGGAGCAGCTTTTCGAGCCGAAAGAGGTCCTAGTTTCCTTCCTTGGTGGTGCAATGCAGGTGGGTCGGTCGGCCATACTAGTGAGAACGCGGGACAGCACAGTGATGATGGACTTCGGGATCAACGCAGGCGCATCAAAAATGGACGAAATGCTGCCCAGGGTCGACTTCTCCCCAGAACTGATCCAAACACTCGACGCGGTTGTGATCACACACTCGCACATGGATCATCACGGCGCTTTGCCACTATTGTACAAGTATGGTTATAGGGGGCCAGTCTACATGACTGAGCCCACCTTGCCTTTGATGGTGATGGAGCATCTCGACTACATTAACTTAGCCGCAAAGACGGGGCAACACGCGCTCTACACCGAGCAAGACGTGAGGCAGATGGCGCGACACGTGATAACTCTGAGGTATAACGTCGTCACAAATATAGCTCCAGACATAAGGCTGACCTTTTACAACGCTGGGCACATTCTCGGCTCCGCCATAGCACACCTACACATTGGGGAGGGATTCCACAACATTGTGTACACCGGAGACTTCAAGTTTGAAAAGACTAGGATGCTGGACCCGGCCCATCTTAAGTTCCCCCGCATGGAGACCCTGATACTCGAGTCGACCTACGGCGCAACGCCTTCATCTTTGACTAGGGAGGAGACCGAGGCCCTGTTCTCTCAACACATCACACGCACAATCAATAACGGTGGAAGTGTTCTAATCCCGGTCCCGGCTGTCGGAAGGGCCCAAGAGATAATGATGGTGTTGGAGAACTTGCTATCCTCACGTGCGATCCCAGAGGTTCCCGTCATATTGGATGGGCTGCTGGTCGAGGCTACATCCATATACAGCATGTTCCCCGAGTATTACTCGGCCGAGAGCAGGGAGAGCTTCAAAAGCGGGACATCCCTCCTACACTCGGAATACTTCACCGTCGTCAAGAGCCAGAACCACAGGGACGAGATTCTTGAGAGCTCCGAGCCCATGATAGTCCTCGCAACTTCTGGTATGCTTGAGGGAGGACCTGCCCTTACCTATCTCAAGGCCCTAGCCTCGAGTGAAAAGAATCTCCTACTCTTTGTAAGCTATCAGGTAGAAGGGACGCTCGGCCGGAAGATACTTAAGGGTATGAGGGAGATTCCCCTCATGACTGACGATAGGAAGCAGGAGATCGTGAAGCTTCACCTAGCTGTGGAGAGGGTGGATGGATTTTCAGGACACTCTAGTAGGCAGCAAATACTCTCTTATGTCAGGCGCGTATCACCTAAGCCTAGGAACATTATCTATGTTCATGGCGAGCCTGAGGCGGTGAACTCAGTAGCCTCAGCCACACGGAGGATATCCAACGGCCAAGTCTTCACGCCGCGAAACCTAGAGTCGATCCGCCTAGACTAGCCCTGCTAGAGGAAGTCCTCTAGGCTTCCCCCCTTCTGCTTTAGGGTGCTAGTGTCCCCGCCGGCGGAGCCAAAAACTATCCTTCCATAGACTCCGTCGTAGCCTGGCCTTATCTTTATCGCCCCACGCCTCATATCTGCTATAAGCGTAGCCAGCCTTGGGCCTGACACCTCAGCTATTTTCTCGAGCGGCGCGTCGAGGAGAATTTGGAACTCGTTTCCAAGAGAGTTTATGAGCCCCATGTATTGCTGCCAGACTTTTTTAGAGTTTAGGGCTGTCTCGGAGGAATAGTCTAGGCCCATCGAGACGGTTATCAGCTCTTGGAGAGGTATGACGTATTTGAAGTCTATCGCTCCGGGGGGCCTCGCACCTGGCGGCCTGTCGGCAAGCTCCTCGACCCTATCCTCGACGCCTTTCGTGAGTCTCCTCCCACATATGGGGCATCTGTAGCCCATCTCGCGAGCTCTCGCCGGTGGGATGGGGCCCACTCCACAGCGCCTATGACCGGACCAGTGATACTTACCATAGCTCGGCGGGACCTCGAGCGTCATTATTATCCTCTTGCTGTCCTTCTTTTTTATAGCGTCCACTATCTCGTCATAAGAGACGTCTTCCAGCTCGAACACCACTGCCTCTCTGCCGAGCCTGTATGGGTATGGGCTGTGGGAGTCCGAGGAGCTTAAAAGGGTGTAACTGTCGAGCCGGCTGACTCTCCAGTTCATCAAGGGGTCCGAGCTGAGGCCCGTCTCGATGGCATAGATCTTATCCGACTTATCCTCGTAGCATTCCTCGACGGTGTCGACTCCGCTGATTGCGCCGAAGATCGACCACCAGGGGGTCCAGGCGTGGGCCGGGAAAATAAGGCAGTCTTGCGAGACCTCCATCATCAGCTCTACTAGGTATGCGGGGGTTATGTTGAGTATGGGCCGTCCATCTGACCTGAGGTCTCCGTATTTGGAGAGGAGGTCGGCTGCCTGTGCAGCGGTCTCGAGGTCTCTGAAGAGAATTACGTGGTGTATCCTTCTCGTCTTCTTGTCAAGCTCGTGGATCGTTGCTACCTCAGTCTGAACTATAAAGAGGGGCCCGCCCCCAGATGCCCTGAGCCTATAAACGCCCTTTTCATCCACTTTTTCGAGTCCCCGCTTAAGCTCCTCCATCCAGTTTGGGTGGAGGGCGTCCCCAGTCCCTAGGACGTCAAGACCCTTGAGGCGAGCGTAGTAGCTGAGTTCTTCTAGGACCATCCGACTCGAGGTGGCACCACTATATTTGGAGTGAATCTGCAGATCAGCTATTATCCGCATCTCTCCAAAACCATTCACCGGAAGGGCTCGGAGCACTTATAACTCTTAGTATCCTAT
>JAVVGN010000062.1:0-10623 GCA_032249095.1 Candidatus Caldarchaeales archaeon
CGGGCACCAGACGGAGAGGGGAAAATCGAACCATAGGAATTAGGCCACAAGGCACTGTCGAGAACATTTTAAAATCCGCGGCGGGCCAGATCTCGCGGGGCGGTGAATCATCGTTGAGATTTTTTAGGAGGGGGGCGCGCCTGCTGCCAGCGGTTGGGCTGGCCGAGGCGCTTCAGATGAGGCCGTCTAGGAACCCTAGCGCGGAGTCCGCCCTCAACGAGGCCGGCGAGGTCGTGGTGAGGGTTCCACTCCCACGGCCAAGAGGTGTATGGAGGATTCTGCCGGTCCCCGATTACCGCTCATTTATTCTTGACAAAGTAGGCTCGTATATCTGGGGTCTAATTGATGGAGAGAGAAGTGTGAAGGAAATAGCGGAGCTTCTCGCATCCAAATACAAGCTTACACAGGAGGAGGCTGCCGCCAGTCTCCTCAAATATCTGCAGATGCTGAGTAATAGGGGCCTCGTACTCATGAGGCCGGCCGAGAAGGAGCCCCCAAAAGATTAATAGTACGTGAAGAAAAAGATGTCGTCGGATGACCGTCGAGAAGAGGTATGGGCGGGTCTCTTTCCCACCAATAGAGCTCCTCCGACTCGTCTCGCTAAACATTCGGAAGAGGTTTAACCGTTTCCTCCTCACGATGCTCTCAGTGCTCCTAGCGCTAGCCTTCATGACGGTCATACTCGTTCTAGGGGCGGTGAATACCTATGCTGCGGGGCAGGAGTTCGCGGCATACCAGTTCTGGCTGATCTTCATAGCCCTGCTCGTAGCGGGGCTGGGAATCTTTAACTCTCTACTCATATCGGTCGCCGAGAGGTATCGTGAGATAGCAACGATAAAGACTCTTGGCGCCGCAGACAGGCACATACTTCTCCTTTATCTGCTAGAATCACTCGCCATAGGCCTCATAGGTGGGGTACTCGGAGTTTCTGTGGGAATGTCGCTCGGGGTAGGACTCATAGCCGCCTACGGCAGGGCACAGGACCTGGCTCTTGTGCCGGTCACCGAATATCTGAGAATAGTGGGCCAAGGTCTCCTATATGCGACACTATTATCGCTAATCTCGACGATCTATCCATCCTACCACGCCTCTAAGATGAGCCCTGCTGAAGCGTTCAGGGTAGAGGTATGAGAATCTCGGTCGAGAGGCTCCTCTTCAGGGAGCGGCCACTAGAGACATTTCTAGACTATGTCGCTGGGCTCGGAGTAGACGGCGTGGAGTTCTCTGAGTATGAGATCTCCAGACTAAGCGAGCGAGGCAGCCTCGCGCGTCGAGACATCTATATCGCCGTCAGGGAGCGCGGGCTACAGATCTCAGGCATCTACTGGTCAGAGCCCTTTCACGAGATGGGAGAGCGTATGCGGATAGTTGAGCATGCACGCAGGCTCGCGGCAGAATATAGGAACATGAACTGTTGGAATGTTATCATCGGGCCGCCGAAGAGGATAACGCTAAAGACCGATGCGGAGCGGATTAAGGTATTATCCGAGACTGCAGAAACACTTAAGGCCGCTGCCGCGGCTTTCCGTGACCATGGAGTTAGGGCCTCGCTCCACAACCATTACGACACGACCATCGAGACAGAGGATGAATTATCATTCATTCTTGAAAGAATCGATGAAGAGATTCTAGGGTTTTGCCCCGACACTGCCCACCTGCTACTGGCCGGTATGGATCCAGCCCAGATAATAAAGAGATACCTGAACAGGATCACCTATGTCCATCTGAAGGATGTGGCAGGCCCCCTAAAGACCGGCGAGAGGGAGGCTAGATGGTTTGAGAAGACGGCAGAGCTTGGAAGGGGGTGATAGATTTTCCTCCAATTATCAGGCTTCTCAGGAGTGGCGGGCGCGCAGAGTGGCTGGTCATTGAGCAGGACACCTCGGGTTTAAACCCAGAACTCAGCACCAAGATTAGCTTGGACTATCTGAAGGCAATAATCACCGGCTAAATTTCTTCCCTCGCTCGCAAGAGTAAACGATATTTAACCCTACGCTAACTTAACTTATCGTGCGAAGGCGAAGGACAGCAATCGGCTTGTCAATCCCCAATTTCTCCCTAACCGCTTCACGAACAATTGCAGGCACGGCTGAGAAAGCTGGCTTTGACAGCGTATGGGTTAATGATGACCTTGTCGGTGTCTTTCAGAAAGAGACCTTCGATCCCTATCTCTGTATGGCTGTGATGGCTGAATCGACTAGACGCGTCTCGGTAGGTAGCGCCGTGCTCGCGACCTATAGGAAGCATCCTGTGGAGACAGCTCTTAAGCTTATCAGCCTCGATAACCTCTCACGAGGCAGGCTGATCGCCGGGCTAGGTAGCTGCTGCCCCAGCGAGCAGTGGGGATTCCCTGCGAGGGAAGACGTTAATGACAGGTTCGCAGAATTTATCGTCCTCCTAAAGAAACTCTTGACCAGCGACAATGTCCACTTCGAGGGCGAGTTCTTTAAGGTCCAGGGGGCGGGGTTTGCTGTTAGGCCATATAGGGGCAGGTCTATACCCGTCTGGGCGGCCGCCAACACCGATAAAGCCTTAAGGACAATCGCTAAGGTGGCAGATGGCTGGCTACCAATCTGCATCCCACCCACAATCTACTCAGAGGAGCTTCATGCCGTCAGGGAAGCGGCTGAGGAGTCTGGTCGAAGAGGTGGCGAGATAGTGGCGGGCTGCATGGCTTTCATACATATTGCTAAAAGGAGAGAGATGGCGCGCGAGAAGTCTCACAGGCTGCTAGCGCAGACGGCCTGCTGGTTCAACTCCGCGAGGACGCGAAAACTCGGTCTAGGAGTCTTCAAGTCGCCGGACCAGGTGCCCGTAGATGTTGTGGAAAAGCTAAACATTGTGGGGACAGTCGAGGATGCAGCAGCACGCATAGGTGAGTATTTAGACGCTGAGGTGGAGCATCTCGTCCTCCAACCCGTTCCCGTCGAAGAGATCAAGGCCATGATTCCGCGGATTGCGGGAGCTGTAGAGCTCGCTAGATAAATGCTACCTAAACTGCTCCCAAATACTATCAGGAGTGGCCTCTAAAACCTCTTGGCCGGACACAACGCACACCCTCTTATTTAGTTTCTGCGCGGTAAGAAAGATTAGAGTGGATAAAACGCCGTCGTCAGAGGATATGCAAAGAAGGTCACACCCCTCAGCGGCATCCACGAGTATCCGCGCCATCTCCGCGAAGGCGGAATTCTCGTCGATCATCACCGGAATCACCCTCACCATTCTAGACTCCACTTCGCGGATAACCTTCGAAACCTCTTCGGCTTTCTGTCCTCGCCAAACAATTCGCACCTCGTTAGGGGCATAGACGTTCAGCAGCGGATAAATGTGGTCCTGCTTAGAAGCGAGGGGGACGAGTACGCGGACTGTGAGTGATGCGAACTCGATTATAAGCTGCCTGATTAGCTGGGCGACCTCCCTGATATATGTATCCACAAACTGTTCGTGAGCTGCCGCTATCTTGCACTTCAGCGTTACCTTGCACTTATCTTCTTGACGCCTGACCTCGAGTATCGTATCTGAGGTGAAGGGTCTCTGCTCTGTAGAGGAGTATGTGAACCTGAGGAGCTTGTCCACGTCGCCCCCCCTCGAGACCTCTTCAACACCCCTAACATCTATCTTGATGGTGGTCGTGTAGCTGTACTCGCTAAGTCGGGAGACTAGGTATGTGAGAAAACGGTCCACCCTATCCCACCTAATCCTAGCCGGCAGTACTACACTCCAGTACCCATCCGCGTCAAGCGTCTTCGAGAGAGTCCACCTCCATTCTTGAGCTGGCGTAGATAGGATTATGCTCCGTCGAACAGAAACCACGTGTGCTATAGAGAAGATGCAAAGAGTGTATCCCAGCATGGGCATCGCGGTCCACTGGCTGACTTTGAAGTCTATTGAAGCCTCCGCTAGGATTGGTGTTACAGCGAATACGCCTAGGGCCATGACTATGCCTATGAAGGTGCTAACAATCGCCAAGATGGCGGCTTCGGCGAGACTGATTAGGATTATGTGGGCTGGGTTCAGGCCGAGCGTGGACATGGTGAAGATCTCTTTCCGCCTCTCGTAATAGTTGGCGAGTGAGGTAACCAGTATGTTCAATAGTGCTATCACCGCAACGGCCACCACCTCGCCGCCCCTAATCCCGGCTACTCTCGAGAGGCTGAAGGCGTAGACCTCTCCACTACCCGACACTAGGCGAGCCTTGAGACCGGTCTGATAGGTAACTCTCTCCGCCAACTCTTGCGGGTCAGTATCCGCCGGCAGTTTAGCATAGATCTTCGTAGGCGAGGCACCCAGCCTCACGGCCTCATCCACCCCCGTCACAATCATTGACGACCATCCCGCCGGGCCCACGGGCGACATCGGTGGCTGAACCAATGTTGAAGCAAAATATCCGTCGATGTCCTTCAGAAATATGGGGCACTCGCCACTAATGATTCCCGAGACCCTCAGCTCGACACCGTTGATTACAATCGCTGTCCCCTTTCTCGCCTGCAGGCGCTCCGCTAGGTCTTGTGAGACGATGGCAGCACCCCTGCCTTTAGCCACCTCTTCTACATCTCCCTCAACCAAGCAACCTTTAATCTGCCCGATGAAGGGAGGCTTGCCGAGGACTCCCAGAATACCCCTCAGATTATAGCTCGAGCCATTCACATTGTATGGGGTCCCGCTCGGCGGCAGTATCGGGGTCTCCGCCCTGAGGCCCACCTCGAGACCCATGCTTCTAAGGTAGTGTATGTAGTCGGGACTGATCTCCGATGGGTTGTCGTATCTGTATCCCGTGCTGTATAGAACGAGATAGCTTGCCCCAGGAGCCTCAACCCTGTCTATCGCTCTCGAGGCAAAGACCTGGCCTTCGGCACCCACGTTGACCAAAAGGAGGGTGGCCGCCACTGTGATCGAGGCCATACACACCATTAGCCAGGTCCTCAGGGGTCTGCTCTTTAGGAACCTTAAGGAGAGGCTGAAGGCTAGTCTTGCGGCGGAAAGGAGTGCCACGCCTCTATAAGTCTTGACCTCTATTCCCAGCGCCTCGACCCCCCAAATCACACCCATCATGAATAGCGCGGCGTACAGTAGCGCCGCCCAGCCCCAGGCATCTCCCGGCGTTAGGAACGGGAACCGGAGAGACACTAATACGAGGGACGCCGCTGACAGTAACAAGACACCCGCCACGATTCTCGTCCGTCCCTGCTCGTGAACAAGTAGATACGAGATGACGAGTGATCCAAGAATCATGAAGAGGGGGAATAGTATACCATCACGACCTACGGTACTCGTATACCCCTTCGCGATCCCCCCTATGTTCTCGACCTCGATATAGGCCCGTCGGAGCTCAAAGTAAGCCTCGCTCCATAGACCATGGGCCGCCTTTTCCACAGCGTTTTCCATGTAGCTCCGCGTGCGCTCCACCCGCCTCCACTGGTATCCGAGGTATACACCCTCTGCCTCCAGATCCCGTATAACCTCCTCTACCGATTCGAGGCTCCCTCTCACCTTCGTGTAGGCCGCGTCGAAGAGGAATGGTAAGAGTGATAGAGTGCGCTCGCCCTTCGACAATCTCTCGGACACGTAGTCTGTGAGATTAATCTCCATCACTAAAGGCGGGTCGCCTGCACCGGTTCCCTGGAGCTGTGCAACCAGACTGAAGCTGCTGTACGCGGGAATAAGCACCTCCCCATCTCCTAAGCCGAGGAGATGCTTCAGGTCGCTCGACCCGTGCTGCCAGGTCATGATCTTTGAATAATTGCCAGCGTCTCCGAGTAGCTCGACCTTATAGCTAGCCTTTAATGGCTTCCCGTCTATCCAAGGGTATAAATCTGTAATCCTAACCCTCCAGGCCCGCTCCAAGACTATTGTCAGCTGTCTCGAGGACTGCCAGTCAAAATCGATGTAAAGGTCTAGCGGCATATACTCTACCCCACCTTGGGGGATGGGCCCAACTATCCGTGCGCCAATCAGCGCAGGTACCCTTAACACCCCATCCTGTACAAAGAGCTTACTCACAACGCTGCCTCGGTAAAGAAGATAGAATACCTGCCCCTCAGTCGAACCGCCGTCAACCATATTAAGCACTTGAATATTGATCGACCCCTGCTCGGTTTCTGCATTAGAGGTGGCGAGGAGGGAGAAGCTGATCAGAATTATGGTGAGCGTCAATAGGCGCGGGCCGAGCAAGCTCAAAAATCACATTCAAGGATTATCCTAATAAATCTTTAAAATTTATGTGATCTGTGAGGAATGAGTCGTAGAGACGCGTCGCTGACTCCTCGGACTTTGTCCGGTCTTCTTGGGATTGATCATCTGGCCTTGATCGGGGTTGTCCTTCTCAGCGCATTTCTGAGGATGGGATATCTTGGCGCGGCATCAGCGTGGCATGACTATGACGAGGGGGTACACCTTACCGCAGCATTGATGAGCAATAGGGGTCTCACCCCCTACAAGGAATTCTTCTTCGCCCATCCGCCGCTAATCATCTATATCCTCTCCCCCTTAGCCACAAGCGGTGGAGAGCAGTCATTCGCCTCTGCAAGACTCATTTCAGGGATCATCGGTACCCTGACGCTGATTATCCTGGCAGTGGCTGCTAGCTTATCCATAGGCCGCCGCGCGGCTCTGCTAGGAACCACCTTTCTAGCTATAGATGGCTACACATCCTATAACTCAAGGATGGTGATGCTGGAGCCCTACGTTGACTTTTTCCTGTCGCTGGGGTTCCTATCATACATCTTGAGCCGGAGAGTTAAGGGGCCCGCATGGGTGCTTGCGCTCGCCCATATAGCTGGTGTAGCCTTCGGATTGGCTGTGGCATCCAAGCTGACGGGGGTCTTCGGGCTTCTCGCATTCACCGCTTTCTGTATCCTCATGAGGCGGACGCGAGATCTTGTACTGATCCTACCCACTGCCTCCCTGACGTTCGTGGCTTTGAGCGCCCCGTTCCTCGTCACGGCTGCCGACGAATTCATCAAGCAGGTTCTAGTCTTCCACCTCGTACGGCCCGAGGACGGCGTTCCTCTCTCCGAAAGGGCCAGCTGGATCCTTACCTCGCCCCTAGACCTCGGGGTTGTTTGGGCCGGCCTGGCATCCCTAGCAATCTCGATTCCTTTAACCACCTACATGCGTAGCCGAAAGCTCATGAGGAGCGAGACATACCTCTGGATAACCTGGAGCCTCGCCTACATCCTCATGTATTCGCTAACCAAGACCTTCTATGGACATTATCTGCAACACCTCGTCACACCCTTATCGTATGTTCCGGGGATCGTGGTCGAATCGGTGGGCAGGGTAGATGGTAGGGCCTTGAAGAGGGGGGTGCTGACGCTGAACAACCTTCTCAAAGTGTTCTCAGCCTATGTGGGGTTGGCGCTCCTAGTGCAGTTTACATTGATAGCATACTCTGCCCCTCCCTTCAGGAATAATGAGACGCCGCTCATCGTCGCGGAGCGGCTTAAGGAAAGCGGACAGAGCTACACGAAGATAATAGCCTTTGAGCCAATATACACTTTTCTCGTGGACAAGTATCCCGCAAACCGGGTGGCTGATAGCTATGGACACATGATCTATATTGGTTCTGGGCTCTCCGGCCTTAGTGCATGGGAGGCCCTACTAAGATACCTCAATAAAACACTATACAGCTCGTGGCCTATCCACGACGAGAGGGCCCAGCGTAGCATGCTAGGCGATATACTCTCGAGCGACATCGTCATTATCGACTGGAGGGCGAGGTGGCAGATGACTCGAGAATCTCTACAAATAATATACAGGGCCTCAGTCCCAAAGCACTACGTTGGGGATATAGAGATTCGCATTATCACGCATTAGAGCAGCAGCCTCTCCACCTCATGGGTGTAGTCGACTAAAACTCCTGCAAGATAATCGAGCAGCTCGTAGATTCTGCGGACGATTGAGGCGAAGCGCCACTCGGAGCCAGGCCCCTTTATCGCGGTGATCAGCCAGCCGACCTTTTCTGGGCGCTCGTAATGACGCTTAATGGATTCGTCCGGATCGGATCCAGGATTCATCGTGAAGTAGGTGTTTATGTACAGCTCGTCTATGACCGATCTTCTCAACAGATCTCGTAGGCGCCCGTCACTGTTCAGCCTCTCTACGAGGTCGGGGACTGGTGTGAGGTGGGGGAAAACCTTTGTTAGGATACCGCCGGTAATCCACCTATAACTGTATCGGAGCCACCCCCTCCTCTCTATTTGGGCCTCCCTCGGTTTGAGCTCTCTATAAAGCCTGACGCGTCTCTGATCAACTTCTTCGTAAATAACCACGGGTGCCACAAAGTGCCACTCCCAGTCAAGAGAGAGGCCGATCAGGCTCTTCGCGATCTTAATACTGCCTATATTACCCTCCCTCAAAACTAATACCCAGCCTTCACGGTCCGGTAACACTTCGGCAATTTTGTCCCTGAGAGAGAGCTTGATAGTTTCGATCTCGCTCATGCCAACAAAAAAGATTGAAAGGGGTGTTGTATAGCTTTATGGGACGTAGAGGGCGGAGAATCTCGGCAGAACGACGGCGAAGAACTCTATAAGGCCTGCCAGCAGGATAGGTGCTCCGAACCCGAGCGATATTCCGGCAGCTATCGGAATGACATAGGACTCGAAGCGTCGAACCCCGATGGTCCTGATCAGGATGACCTTGATTATCAGTGCGACAAGCCCTGAGAGCCATGTCCATATGAGCCCGACCGCCATGCTCATGGTAAGGGATGTCGGGTCTATGAAGAACCACGCGAACCTCGACCTTAGTACCCAGACGACGGCGACTATTATGATTCCTACGAGTCCGTAAGTCAATCCGGGAGTCCAGTCTGTCGCGCCTATCGGGACGTATGCCGTGCCGCCGATGAAGTTGCCAAACTTCATCCCTGCAGTCCATGCCCAGGCGTTTGTGTTGGCGAGCCCTCCTCCGTGGTTCAGGAGCCATATGCGCCAGACATAACCGAATACCACGCCAATTGCTATTATAATTGTGGCTGCAACCAAGGCGTCCCTAACGTTGGTCCCGGTCTCCCTCGCTATCTTGTAGTAGGTTACGGCTCCTCCCGGTCCGAAGCCGTTTACCCTCAGGGTCCAAGTGTTGTTGAAAGGTATCGTCAGTATGCCTGTAGCGAACAGTCCGGGGTTAGTTGTACCCGTGGTAGGCACGGTTGCAGGCCAATATCCTAAGGCGACGCCAAGCGGGAAAATGTATGTACCAACCCCTCCGTTGTTTGCGAAGTCGTCAACATGCCACCACATCGTCGCAGTTACCCTCGCTAAAGCGCTCCAATAGATGAAAGCAAAGATAACCATAGCGAGCGCGATTATGAATGGTACTCCGGAAGCCGTGAAGAGGGCCAGAATAGCTATGACGACGATGAGTCCGAACCATGCGATGGACCTAGTGGAAAGGCCGTACTCGTCTTCGGACCTTCCCAGCAGAGCTCTACCAAGTTCAGCAAACCGAGACCTCAGGGTAATCAAGGTGATGATGCCGAGGCCCACCATCATCCCCAGGATTCCAACGTGCCTATACGGGAATGGGAACCAGTTTGCCGGAATATCCTCCCAGTTCCAGAGGAATTCCATTCCCGGGTTGTATGGGAGTGAACCGCTTATGACCCCAATCCATTGGTAGAGGAGGCCAAAGACGACATAGGCGAGCACAGCGGTTATCAAGAGGTTGTTTGGTAGGAGTAGCCACAGTGCGACCTGATCTACTTGGAATACTCCCTTCGCCATTGCTCCAGGCATGATTGAGGGTAATCCGAAGATCAGTATAGGCTGCTCCCCCCAAGCGAACGCTCCGAACACTGCGAGCGGAGGAATGACTTCTCCAAACACGGGGATTAAGGAAGCTATAAGGCCTATGAAGAATGCGACCCAGAAGACTCTCAGAGTTGGCTCGCGGATTCTGAACCATCTGCTCTTGTTTGTGGCGGGATCGATATCGCTCGCGTTCCTAACCATGTATATCATGGGTATGGACAGTGGGAAGATAAGCCTCTCGGTATCTACCCATCTCTTACCCCAGAGTCCGAAGCCGAGGAAGAGGGCCAAATAGTACATCAGAATCGTATACAGAGACCAGTAGATTATCGGTGGTAGGAACTCTCCCCAAAGTATCTGCTGACCTGGAGTCAGGCCCGTCTGCCATGCAGCTATCATGCCCGGGTCTTTCGGGAACATCCACGGAGGTGTCATTCTCCTCCAATACTCTCCCGTCGTGGGATCGTTCATGCCGGAGCCAACTGATACAATTGTTTTCTCAATGTATCCGGAAAGGGCCTCGCCACCACTCAGCGCGCCCTTCGGATAATACTTAATGCTGTTTACAAGGGCTAGAGCGGGGAAAATACAGACAAGCTCCTGGGCCGTCAGCCTAAGCCTCGGATTGGCGCGACCTATCAGCTCATTAAGGAGAACGATGTATATGAAGGGTATCCAGAACGCATTTATGGTGCCCCCCTTGGAAGTGTATAGCCACGTCATGTCTCCGATAGCCTGCGCGACAATCACGAGAATGGCTCCTATCAATATTGACCTCGCAGTCAATCCTCTTATAGAAGCCTGAGCCGCGCTCATTTTCTCGCGGCAATACAATAACAGACCCATATATAAAATTTTCCAAAGACCATAA
>JAVVGN010000063.1:0-10548 GCA_032249095.1 Candidatus Caldarchaeales archaeon
CTTCTCCGCTCCGGAGCAACGACGCTCAGGATGCTACCACCATACCTCATATCGAGGGAAGACGTAGAGCAAGGCATCTCGACCCTTATCCGCGCTCTCACCGATCGGGCGCGCCAGGGTGCGTGAGAAATGCGCATCGAGGCTGTTCTCCTAGAACTCATAAAGCAGTATACGCCCAGCGGAGAGGAACATAGGCTCGCATCGACCATGAGGGATCTTTCCGAGAGACTCGGCTTCAGCCACTTCGAGATAGACCCAGCCGGAAACTATATCATGCGTAGGGGCAGGGGGCCCAAGACCCTCCTGCTGGCGGGCCATGTCGACACCGTGCCTGGCGTGCTCGAGCACGGGATTAGGGGCGGCGAGGTTTATGGACGAGGCGCGGTTGATGCTAAGGGCCCGCTGGCGGCCCTGATGGTGGGGGGAGCAGAGGCGGAGTTTGATGAGGACAAGTACACCGTGATCGTGGCAGGTCTGGTCGACGAGGAGGGGGCGGGACGCGGCGCCCAGGCCCTCCTAAACAGCCTAAGGGATGTTAGTGGTGTCGTGATAGGCGAGCCGACCGGCGCGGAGGGTGTAGTTATCAGCTATAGAGGCAGCCTCACATTCAGGCTGCACTGCAGGGCCATGGGGGGCCACAGCTCCGCCCCCTACGTGGGCGAGTCGGCGCTTGACAAGCTCCTCGAGGCGGTAGGGGAGATAAGATCGATCTTCAACGGGAAAAGCTATGGGGAGCCGACCTCGGCGATAACTCAGCTGAGGGCGGGAGACTGGCCCACAAAGCTTCCGGAGGAAGCGGAGGCGGTCGTGAACATCAGGTATCCGCCGGGGATGGACGGGGCACCAATCATCGAGAGGATCGAGGCTGTAGCCTCTATGCGGGGCTGCAGAGTAGAGATCCTGGACTCCACCCCGCCTGTCTCGGCGAGCCTCGACTCTCCGACAGTCAGGTCCCTCGTGCGATCCATAATCATGAATGGCCGTAAGCCTAGAATCCTCAGAAAGACTGGCTCAAGCGACATGAACATTCTGCACAGGCTTACGCGGAATATAGCGGCCTATGGTCCTGGAAATTCTCTCCTCGCCCACACGTCGAGAGAAAGCGTAAGTATCGTGGACCTCGAGTTTTCGAAGAACGTGGTGAGGAGGGCCGTTGAGGAGTTCTTCAGGATTGAGCGGAGCTAGCTCCAGCCTCGAGTACCCTCTCCGCAACCAGTGACAACCTTCTCTCCTCCCCCTCAACCCATTTCCCAAGAACGCCGATCCTAAGCCTAAGTGCGGAGGACATACGCCTCACCTCCTCAGGGTTCGAGGACCCGCGGGTCGTGTAGGACCTTACTACCGTTGTGGGGGAAGTGAGACTAGTGAGGTCTTGGAGACTGATCACGGCCGCTAAGCCGCTTCTCTGCAAAATGCTCCTCAGGTTCTCCTCGCTTAGTGTCCCCTCCGCGAGGGCCCTGGAGATCTCGCCACAGACCTTGTGGGCGAGTCTAAAGGGGACGCCGTATCTCACGCTGAGATAGTTGGCCAGCTCCACTATCCCAGCCTCTGGCCCACACACCTTCAAGGCCTGTTCCCTGTTGACGGCTAGGGTGTTGATGAGGCCTGCTAGAACTCTGAGGGTCGTTCTAGTCTCATGAAGAGTCTTCCAGACTGACGGCGTCGCCTGCTGAAGGTCGAGGACGTAGCCCCCCACCCTCCTCTGAAGGATCGCGACTAGCCTCGCGAGCTCCCCCAAAGCCTCTGCCGACTTCGTCCTAGCTACCTCGAGGACCACGGGGTTCTTCTTCTGAGGCATTATGCTGCTCGTGGAGCAGTACTCGTCGCCTATGTCCACCAAACCCGCTGTGAAGGCGTAAATCAGGTCCTCCGCCATGTCCGAGACTACTATGAGCAGTCTGAGCGCCGCAGACGCTAAGGTGACCGTGAAGTCGCGGGAGGATGAAGCCTCCAGAGCGTGCTCGACGACCCCCCTGAACCCAAGCTGCTCAGCAATCCACTCCCTGTCAAGCCTTATGCTGCTTCCACAGCAGGCCGCGGCGCCGAGGGGCGAGAGGTCTAGCTCCTCATAGGCCTTCACCATCCATTCAAGTGCGGAGAGGAGGCGCGAGGCGTAGTGCGTGAGGATGAAGCCGAAGGTTGATGGAGCGGCGACCTGCAGGTGGGTCGTTGCGGGATATATCGTCTCCGCCTCTGCCTCGGCCTTTTCCAGCACCGCATCGACTAGTGGAAGAGCCTCTCTAACCGTCAGCACCACAAGCTCCTTCGCCCTCATCCTTATCGCGGTCGCCACGGCATCATTCCTGCTCTTACCAAGAGCTAGGTTCCCACCCGCTCCCGGGGCCGCTTGGTTCAGGAAGTTCTCGACAACCATGTGCACATCCTCGAGGGCGGGGTCGTCTAGGCTCAGGGGCCTGTCGTAGACGGCTTTGAGGGCTCTCAGGGCCTTGGAGAGGTCCTCGTCGCCTATGAGTCCTAGGCGATTAAGCATCCTGAGGTGGACAGCGTTTATGAGGATTACCTGCCTATAGATCTCGGAGTCTATGCGTAGCGAGGACGTGTATTCCGCTGCCTCACGGGCCATCTCTTTGCCGAGTCTGCCGAGCCTGAAGCCCATTCCTCAGCCACACCAGACGATAAGCACCGTGAGCGATAAAGTTAGAGTTATGACGCTTAAAGTGATTTTGAAAAGGGGAAAGAGAGGGGTAGGGGTTGGATTTCCCCAGCCAGACACTAGAGAGGCCCAGAAGGCCGGAAGGTGTATCGTTCAGACCACATCACCCTTATAAGAAGATTATCTCATAGGTGTGACAGGTGTAAAAAATCGGCCGCTCCAGCCTTCTGGGTCTTTTCTCCGTCGGGCGGGGAGGACCCCCCGGCTGCGCCAGCAGGCGCAGGGAGCATCTCCACTCCTCTCGGGGACCGTCCAGCATCGGACGGGACGCAAACACGGCCACGGCCCCTTTGTGCCCAGGTGTGTCGGTCCCGCCCTCACCCAACCACTATACAGAACGATGCTAGAAACGTTACATAAACACTCAAACACCAGGCCGAAAATAATGGCCCACCATCAAAGGACATATAAGACTCCAAAGGAGCTAATACTACCAAGACAGAAACACTACACTCCATCAAGCATAGAAGGCTTAGATGAAGGAGATAGGAGTGGTAAGGAAGCAGAAGCCTAAACTAGAACACAGCAACATCACAATACAGCTAGACCTATGGGGCAACAAAGTGATATTCAGGGGAAAAGGACAGACAACACCATACGGATACCCGAAGGCCGAAACGTAGATCTATCATAGAGGTGCCCACACCGTAGCGGGGGCCCGCCGAGAGGAGACACATAGGCCTAGGCGTAAAAGGCCATAATAAATCCAGCGCCAGGGCCTTCCAAGCACGGGTGGAGCCACGGGGTCTTTCCCGGAGACTTCTAACAGATCTCGAGCAGCTCCCCACCGCGTCGGCCAATCAAGACTCGATGCCCCTTCCTCGGACATAACCCAACCTCGACGATGCCTGGAGTGACCTTCAGCTCCCACTCGGCCTTCTCCGGCTCGTTTATGGCTCCGACATCGGCGAGCATTAAGATGTTGCCGTTGTCTGTGATGACGGGTCCCGCCTTGCCCTGCGAGGTCTTCTCGACGACCCTCCACCCCTTTCTCTGGAGGAGGATCGGAATCGCTGGAGCGGCGAAGGTCAGGACCTCTATGGGGACCGGAATGTTCAGCGTCTCCGAAAGCTTCTCCTCAGTCCCGATAAGAATGACGGAACGGGCTAGGGTCATCAGCAGCTTCTCGCGGGCCAGGGCGCCCCCCATCCCCTTAATCAAGTCTCCACGAACGTTACACTGGTCGAAGCTATCCACATACACATCCACCGAGGAATAATTCGCTAGGCTCCCGATCCTGAAGCCCGCCTTCGAGGCAGCCGTCTCCGACTGGAACGAGGTCGGTATGACACACTCCACTGCCCCTGGCGGCGCGGCCCTAGCCAGCTCACCTATAAATCTGGCAGAGGTTCGACCTGTGCCCAGCCCAAGCACCAGTCCCAGACCCAGCGAGAGAACCCTCTCAACCGCCTCGCGAACAACCTTCTCGAGCCCCGCCGCTTCGCGTTGCTCCTCCAGCCCCATCCCACCGCCGAATAGCCGCGCACGAAAAGAATTAACTCTTAGTCCCGCAGGAATAGCGGTGAGGCTCTAGGCCGACACCTAATTATATCGCCAGGGAGATAAGCTGGGTCCGGCTGGTGTGGTCGCTGTGGGGCTCCTTAGCCGCCTAATCAAGAGGCTGCGACCGAGGCGAGACAAGGTCGTAAGTCCGAGCAGTGAGGACTTAGAGAAGGCCGCAGGCATTATTGGCTCGATGGAGAGTGACGGTGAGCTGGCTCGGCTCGAAAAGAGGCTCGAGGAGCTCCGGAGAAGGCTGAAAGACATCGAGGATAGGGCGGGGTCCTGCGGGTAGTTTCGACGTCACATTTATAAGGTGATGGATGGATCATCCATCCATGATCTTGGGGCGTAAAGCAACAACCCTCGCCATCGCCGTACTCCTCTTAGTCGCCGGGTTTGCCGGGGGTCTGGGCGCCTCGGGTTATCTACTGCCCCCAGGGACAACTACTCTTACAAAATCAGTAACTACGACGCGCGTAGAGACAGTTAGGGCGGCTGAGACTGTCACAACGAGCACCATCACCGTCCGCATCCCCACTACAATAACCACTACTATCATCGAGGCAAGGACATGGGCTCCTCGCGTCCCCCTAAAGCTCGAGGTAAAGTATTCGCGGCTATTCGAGATAACACTCATAGACGGATTCAAAGTGGTTCGGGACGCCTTGAACCGTTCATTCGTACTGGTCCCTAGGGGCTCACAGCCACCAGCCTGGGCCGCCGGCAAGACCGTTGTGTACATCCCTGTTGAGAGGGTCGTCCTAATGTCTGCTACGCATGTAGCCCTGATAGAGCGGCTGCGCGAAAAGAATCCCCAGATCCTAGATAGGGTTGTCGGCGTCATGTGGGGCGGCCAATACGAGTGGTACTTCGAAGAGTTCGCGAGGCGTGTTTCGGCTGGCATAGTCAGGGATGTCGGGCCTGACTACCAGCCAAACCTTGAGGAAATAATCTTGCTGAAGCCTGACCTAATCATCATCTATACCTACCCCGGCTTCGACGTTCCCGCAAGACTAGATGAGCTGGGCCTCGCATATGTCGTGGACAACGAGTATCTAGAGGAGAACCCCCTAGGCAGGTTCGAGTGGATAAAGTTCGTCGCAACCTTCTTCGACATGGACCAGGAGTCATACGAGATATTCGCTGATGTGGAGCGTGAGGTTCTGAGGATCGCGGAAAGGGTAGCCCAACCAAATATTTCCCACCCTAAGGTGTGCTGGTTCATGGTCTACCGCGGAACATTCTACGTGGCCGGTGGGAGGTCTTTCCCCGCCAATACCCTCTCGATGCTGCGCGCGGTCTACGGATTCTCTGACACGTCCTCGACGGGAAGCATAGTCTCAAATATTGAGGAGGTCCTCTCGAGATGCTCCGACGCCGACATCGTGATCTACCCAACGAGCTTTGTCTCGAACATTAGCGACATCTTAGCGGAGGCGCCCGAGCTCGCCGCGGTCAAGGCCTTCAAGGACTCGAGAGTGTATAGCTACGCGCCCACGATATACCAGCTGGGATACTACGACACCGAGGGCTGGTTTAGGGACTTGGCCGCGATACTATACCCAGAGCTCTTCCCCGGCGAGGAGCTGAAATACTTCAGGAGGTTGGGCGGTTAATGGAGATCCGCGCTGGTGCCTGCCATCGGGTCGTCGGCGCGTCCCGCCAGAGGGCCAGGTTAGAGCTCCTGCTCACGATGATTGTGGTTTTACTCGCCCTGTTCGTCTTCTCAATCCTCATCGGTGGGGGAACTCTCGGGCTTGGCGAGGCTGTTGCGGCCCTCTTCGGCTGGTCAAGCCCAGAGAATAACATGGTTATGCATAGCGTCAGGCTTCCCAGAACACTAGCTTCCCTGCTCTGCGGAGCGGCCCTCGGGGTCTCTGGCGCCGTACTCCAAGCCCTCTTCAGGAACCCCCTCGCCGACCCATACATCTTAGGAGTCTCGGCTGGTTCAAGCCTCACTCTGGCCCTCTCAATATTGCTGGGCGTCACTTTTGGGTGGTGGGGGGCCTATAGTCCCTACTCGCTCTACCTCTCGGCCTTTATGGGAGCCCTGGCCGTCACCCTCCTGATGATGATTGTCTCAGGCTTTGTGAGGAGTGTAACGACCATTCTCGTGGCCGGGATAATGGTGGGATACGTCGCTTATGCTGTAACAAGCATAGTCCAGGCTCTGGTCGAGATAGAGCGGCTGAGAGTTTTCACCTACTGGATACTCGGAAGCTTCTCGGGAGCGAGGTGGAGCATCTTGGGGCCCGGGCTCCCCATGCTAGTAGCGTGCGTCGTAGGATCTATGCTGATAGCCAAGCCGCTTGATGCGTTGCTACTGGGCGAGGATTATGCACGGAGTATGGGAATGAGGATGGGGCTGGCGAGGCTCGGTCTAGTCACTCTGGCCTCCGTGTCTGTGGCCATGGTGACGACGATCGCCGGGCCAATAGGATTCGTAGGGCTCTGCGCCCCCTACATAGCTAGGCAGGCCCTCGGGACGCCGGCTCACCGCACCCTTCTACCCGCCTCGGCTCTAGCCGGCGCGATACTCGCGATGTCCGCTGACCTTGCCGCCAGGCTAGTCACTAGGCCTGTCGAGCTCCCCATAACGGCCGTCACGTCGCTCTTCGGAGGCCCACTCGTCATCTACCTGTTACTGAGGGGGAGGAGCATCCAGGCTTGATCCGTGCTCTGGGACTCGCGTCAGGCTACGGCCCACGCCCCGTGGTTAGAGATGTGAATCTAGCTGTGCGACCTGGGGAGTTTGTGGCCGTTATCGGGCCGAACGCCTCGGGGAAGACGACCCTTCTGAAGACACTGGCCTCTCTCCTGCGGCCCCTCGGAGGCGTTGTTTATCTCGACGGGAGACCGCTGACCGAGTTGAAGCAGCGCGAGATAGCGAGGCGTGTAGGGGTCGTTTTAACGGAGTCGGTCAAGCCTGGCAGGCTGACGGTCTTTGAGCTTGTAGCTCTCGGGCGCTATCCCTACACGGGGCCGCTAGGCAGGCTCTCGGAAAACGATAGGGGGGAGGTTATGAGGGCGCTGAGGGACGTGGGGGTGGAGCACCTCTGTAACGAAGTATTCAGCAAGCTTAGCGACGGGCAGAGGCAGAAGGTAATGATTGCGAGGGCGCTGGCTCAGGACCCGCGCGTCCTGATACTCGACGAGCCCGTGACCTTCCTAGACCCTAAGGCCCGGGTTGACATCCTCCTATCCCTACGCAGGATATGTAGGGAGAGACACATAGCCGTGTTGGCCTCGCTGCACGAGATTGAGCTGGCTCTACGCCTAGCTGACAGGCTCCTTGTCGTCCATGACGGCTTTGTCGAGTCGTTCGACTCTCCGGAGGAGTTTGTTGCGAAGGGTGGACCCGAAGCCCTATACGGCCTAGAAGGGGACGCAAACTTCAGCGCCGTGCACATGGCCATGGAGCTGCGGCACCACCGCAGCCGCCAGCCCGTCTTCGTCATAGCCGGAGCAGGAACTGGCGCGCTAGTCTATAGGATGCTGTCGAGGCTCGGATATCCCATCATTACTGGAGTACTCCATAGGGGGGACATCGACTATAGCGTCGCTTCGCTCCTCAGGGCTAGGGTCGTGTCGGAGGAACCCTTCAGACCTGTGAGCAGGGAGGCCTTCGAGGAGGCTCAGGAGGCTGCTGGAGAATCCTTCGCCGCAATATACACCTCCCCACCCCTAGGCCCCATGAACTCCGCTAATCAGATACTCGCAAAGCTCTTAGCGTCTTGTGGAGTGCCTCTCATAGTTTACGGAGGAGGGGCGGTGGACGGCGCGTGGAGGAGGGCATCCACACTCTCGGAGGTCGCTTCGGCGTTAGAAGAGCTGGAGCAGCATAGACCCCGCTCAGGGCCGCGGCAGGTCAAGCCCAGCTGCCAGTCCACAGCTCAGCTTAATACATGGGCTGGTCCCCTGGCTCCTCGTGATACCTGAACACGCTGTCACCTTCTTCACAAATATACAGAAAGCACTATCACGGCTAGTTTTAGTCTCAGAACTTGGGACCGAGCCAATCGATCTTGTTTGTGGCCTCGATGTCTCATACAGGGGGAAAGAGGGTGTGGCCGCGGCCGTTGTCTGGTCTTTAAAGAGTCGGGCGATCCTAGAGACCTCGCTTTACAAGGGCGAGGTGTTGTTCCCGTATCTGCCGGGTTTGCTGTACCTGCGGGAAGCGCCGCTGATGCTGACAGCCCTCAAACGCCTCAAGTCTCCTCCAGAACTACTGCTCGTGGATGGGCATGGGCTGGCGCACCCTAGGAGGGCTGGGCTTGCCAGCCTGGTCGGCCTCCTAGCAGACACGCCCTCGATCGGTGTGGCTAAATCGCTCCTTTACGGAGAGGTCGTCGCCGACGGGGGCGTCGAGTATGTCTTGGTCGGGGGAGAGCGCGTCGGCCTAGTCTATAGGTACAAGGCTGGGAGACGCCTCTACTTAAGCATCGGCCACAAAACAGACTTGAAGACGCTGAGGGCCCTGCTCAATAGGCTCGGCGACGATCTACTCCAACCCCTAATGCATGCACACAGAGAATCGCGGAGAGCGGTTAAGGCTGGTTAGGCCTGCGTTGCTCCAAGCTTCGCGTTCGTCTTCGCCTCCATCAACCTCTCGGGCCAGCCCTCCTCGACGAATCTAATCGCCTCCATCGCAGCCATGCAGCCGAAGCCAGCCGCGGTGATAGCCTGCCTATACCTCTTGTCATGGACATCCCCCGCGGCGAAGACCCCTCTAACGCTAGTCTCCAGCCCGTTGTATATCTTGACGTATCCCTCTTCGTCTAGCTCCAGCTTCCCGCGAAAGATCTCGGTGTTGGGTTTGTGGCCTATCGCGACGAATACTGCGTTGCAGGGGATCACACTCTCTTCCCCCGTAAGCCTGTTAAGGACCTTCACGCCCTCCACCCTCGTTGCCCCAATTATCTCGGTTACCACGCTGTTCCAGACGAACTCGATGTTAGGCGTCGAGAGGGCTCTCTCCTGCATAATCTTAGAAGCCCTAAGCTTGTCTCTCCTATGCACGACTACCACTTTCTCGACAAGCCGGGAGAGATACAGCGCATACTCCATAGCACTGTCACCTCCCCCCACCACGACCGCGCACTTAGACCCCTTGAAAAGCGGCCCATCACAGGTGGCACAGCTTGACACGCCTCGCCCAATCAGCCTTTTCTCAGACTCGAGGCCGAGCCACCGCGGTGAAGCCCCAGTAGCGATAATAACTGCCTTACTGGCGAAGGTCTCGCTCGCCGTCCTGACTATCTTCGGATAGCTGGCGAATTCGACCTCTTCAGCATCATCATAGACTATCTTGACCCCCATCCTCTCGACCTGCTGCCTCATATTCTCCATGAGGTCCGGACCCATGATGCCCTCCGGGAAGCCGGGGAAGTTCTCCACCAGCCCGGTAAGCATTAGCTGACCCCCAGGAGTTGAGCCTGCGATCAGCAGCGTCTTAAGGCCCGCCCTAGCGGAGTATATTGCCGCCGTATACCCGGCAGGCCCGGAGCCGATAACGAGTATATCGTATATCTCGCTATCCTGCACAAAACCAATCTATGCGATCCTACTCTATATATATTTAATTATCTTGGACCTAACGCGGTTTCTTGAAATACTCGCGGAGACCCATCACCGAGAATGGTCTGGTGTCGGTCGGCGCTAAAGTTTTTCCGGACATGTGAGACCGCTCTAACTATAACCATAATTTGAAGTAATGGGGGAGGAAAAGAGGGGGGAGGGGTTGTTAGGCTTCACCCGACTCTAGAGAACCCAGAAGGCAGGGAGGGTTAATATATAGTGCCACACAATCCATAGGAGGGCCTCAAGCTCTTCTCCTGTGGGCTGTGGGTTATTAATAGTAGCCGCTCCAGCCTCCTGGGTTTTTCTCCGTCAGGCTTGAGCAATAATCCCGGCCTTCCGGGTCTTCAAGACTTCTTCTATGTCCCTGCCATTTATCCTGTATCCCTTTATGCTTAGTGTCAGTGTCTCGAGCGCGTTTCTAGCCTTTGTTTTGTGGTAGTGGGTCTTCCCATCCCTATCCCATAGGCCGAAATAGTCCCTGACCCTACACCAAGACGACCACTCCGCATAGGTAAAGACCTCCACAAGAAACTCCAAGGCCGAAGATCTACCACCTACCCCCAACACCTCAACAAGCCTATTGTAGGCCAGATACCTCCTACCAGCCCCCCCAGCAATCATCCTAGCCACCTCCTCCAACTGCTTCTCTATGGATGAGATAGCTGGCTTCAGCGTAATCCTCTCACGCCCCGATAACGCTTTGGCCTTATTGACAAGTCGTATGTAGGTCTTCATAAGAGACCTATAGGCCAGAATCATCCTACGCATGACTAGGAAATCCTCAGTAACCC
>JAVVGN010000064.1:0-10547 GCA_032249095.1 Candidatus Caldarchaeales archaeon
AGCCAAAAGGTAGCGAAGAGAGACGAAAGAGCCCAGGAATTAAGCCACAAGGCACTTGTGGGGAAACGAGGTAATATTCAGGGGAAAAGGACACACAACAGTACACGGATACCCGAGGCCAGAAATATAAGATTCAAAAAGTGACGAGCCCGGTGTTGTTCTCAGTGTCGAGGACCGTATTCGAGAAGGTCTGGGAAGGGCTTAATAGCGAGACCGAGGGACTAGGGATGTGGCAAGCGGAGAAGTAGTTTACCACGTAAAGACGGGGGGCGCCGAGGTCGAGAGGATCCTTCTGACCGACGAGGTCGCGTCAAAGGCCAACATACTCACCAAAGACGCTTCAACCCTACTCGGCAGGGAAGGAACATATATAAGGGTTTTGGGGACAGAGGAGCAGCTAAAACGCGTCGAGACCCTCCTCGAGGGTAAGGCGAGGAGGATAGAGGGTGATGAGCTTCAAGAGGTCTTGAGAAAACTGAAGGAGGAGGATGAGAGAGCGCTCGCGGGGTTCGGAAGCATCTTCTCATAACCCGGACACAACTTATATCGCGATGAGGGTGAGAGTATTCGCGGGGAGGCGCGGGGGTGGCCGAGCCAGGTCAAAGGCGGCGGGCTTAAGATCCAACACATCGAGCCATGGATTGGAGACCCGCTCCCGTAGGCCAGAGAAAGGTCCGGGCGGATGGGTTCGTGGGTTCGAATCCCACCCCCCGCAATTCTACCAGGCTCGGGCGACTGAAGCGGCCCCGAACTCTCTCACAACTATTACTAAGGCACATCTTATTTTCTCACTATCCTCGCCACCAGCTCCCTAACATCTGGCAAGACCTCGCGCTCTCTGTAGGATATCTTCCTCGTTTATCGTGAGTCCCCCCGTGGAGCCCTCCTCTAGCCATGTGACGAGACTTATGGGGACACTATCTGCCACTGTCTGGCACCTTCTCGTATGGATCTCTGTATCATAAATTGGTCGGCTGTGCTGGGCCCTGTGAGGCGTGTATGTTTAGCCTGCGCCCAGTATAAAGAAGGCTATCGCGATTCCGTAGATGGCTAATGCCTCTCCGAAGGCCGCGATGATGATGGCGACGGTGCGTACCTCGGGCCTCTCTGCGGAGGCGGCGAGCCCGGCTGAGCCTGCCCTCGATATGGCGAAGCCTGACGCGAGGACTGCTGCTGCAAAGGCGATCGCTGCTGCGAAGACTTTGCTGAATATCGTCTCTGCCTCAGCGGCAAAGGCTATCGGCAGCACTAGGAGAAGCAGCGGTGCAGCCAGAATTAGTGCAGCACTATTTTTCATCACGACGCATCGCCAATAGGGAGATAAGGCCCCATATATACCTCATATTCGCCTCTTGCGTATTTTGCTAGCTGGTTAGCCACTGGCCTTCAAGGAGGCCGGGCCGACTCCAGCCCGACGGAGAAAAGACCCAGAAGGCTGGAACGGCCACTAGGATATATCTGCCACTCCATAAGGAGTGGCGTGGTCCATATATATTACCTTCCGGTCTTCTGGGTTTCTCTAGTGTCAGGCTGGGGAAAGCACGGCCTCCCCCTCTTTCCTTTCCCTCGTTACCATCTTCTAAGCTATGTCTCCAAACCCAGTTTATATTATATATAATACTCATTGGCTTCATAATCTGGCTTGTCGCGCTCATTCTCCAGATAATCGCCTTCTTCACGCTCCCCACAGAGACCCCACAGCAGGAACCTATAGGGCCTTAGAAAAGCCAAATAACGGTCAGAGCATCCTCCTACGCCTTAGTCAAGACTTTAGCCTCAAGTAGGTTTACTATGGAGTTTAGCGAGTACATACTCCTTGGTCAAGACTTTAGCCTCAAGCAGGTTCACTATGGAGTTTGGCGAGGCTACACCCGTGAGCCTCCCAATATTCCCCCTAATCTGCCTCCACTTCAGGTTGGTGTTCCCGGTCTTGGACCTGTATATGACGCCTAGGATGTCGGCTCGTTAGCGGATTATGGGGCTCGGGCTTTGGGCCGGCTTATTCTGCATCAGCCCCGAGTTTTGGTCGAGTAGGTTAGTAAGATAGATATTTTGGAGCTTCGTTGGGAGTGGCGCTATGGTTGTAAAGGTCGGTGATAAGGCGCCGGACTTCACGCTGCTCGACTATGATAGGAAGCCGCGAAGCTTAGCCGAGTTCCGTGGCAAGAAAGTGGTGCTAGCCTTCTTCCCCGGAGCCTTCACATCCGTATGCACTAAAGAGATGTGCACATTGAGGGACAGCCTATCGTCCTTCGCCAATCTAGACGCCGCCGTAATAGGTATTAGCGTTAACGACCCATTCACGCTCAAGGCGTTTGCAGACCATAACAGGTTAGGTTTTACGCTTCTCTCCGATTATAACCGCGAGGTTTCGCGCCTCTACGCGGGGGTTCACGAAGACTTCCTAGGGATGAAGGGGTACACCGTCTCTAAGAGAGCAGTTTTCGTGATCGACAGGCAGGGCGTTGTGAGATATTCCTGGATATCGGAGGATCCGGGCAGGGAGCCTAACTATAGCGAGATAGAGAAGGCTCTGAGAGAGATCAACTAAGCATCAGGGTTCCTCCGTCGACTACTATTACCTGACCGTTGACGTAACTGAAGAGGTCTGAGGCGAGCGCCAGCGCCACGCTAGCTACCTCCCGCGGCTCGCCCCACCTCCTCATAGGCGACTCCAGGGCGAGCATCCTCTTCTCTCTGGGCTTGAGCCTCCCGTAGGTTGGTTTTGTCTTTATGTTTCCGAGGGCTAGAGCGTAGGCTCTCACACCATATGTCGGGTATTCTGCCGCTATGGCCCTTACCAGCCCGACCACCGTGAGCTTTGCCAGAGAGTAGGCAGCTCCGAACCTGTACCAGCTTAAAGCTGGTGTGGAGGAGGTGAGTATGATGACACCGCCGTTCCCCCGCATCGCCTTGAGGGATGCCTGTGTCAGTCGGAGAGCCGTGTAGAAATCGGACTCCATTATCTTCTTCACACTCGCCTCATCAACCTTGGCGATGCTTGAGTACCATATCTTAGGCTCCAATCTCGCTCCGACGTAGCTGACGAGGACGTCTAAACCGCCAAGCCTAGCGAGCGCCTCTCTGACCGCGCGCTCCGCTCCTCCAGGTCTCTCCAGGTCGGCCGCGACAATCGCCGCCTCGCCCCCCTTCTCGGATATCTCCGCCACCAGCCGTCTCAGAATCTGCAGCCTCCGCGCTACGAGTGCGAGCCTCGCGCCGTGGTGTGCGAAGAGCCTCGCGGTCTCTTGGCCTATCTCGCTTGTCGCCCCAGCTATCAGGCACCTCTTCCCCTGCAGCATCATGCCCCGAAAACACCCCGGAGCCACGTATATCTCTTCGCGGCGAGCCCGAGTCTAGACCGGGTCTCGAGACGTAGAGGGTGCCGGACCCGCTCACCTCCTGGAATACCCATCCCCTCCCTAAGAAGCGGACTGCTAGGATGGGCCTGGGAGTGAATGTACCACCGCAATGTGGACACTTGACCCTGAAGAGTTCCACAAAGCCCAGAAGCCTCTCGAGCTGCTCCGGCCTCACATAGATCCTGTCCCTGTTCGTAGACTTGACCTCTAGCGCGCACAGCTCGCCGTCGTCGACGGCTAGGAGGTCGGGCTTGTATGTCTTGCCGGTCCCGCTGCCAGGTGTCCTGACCGCATAATAGCCTGGGCGGCCAAGGCTGACGAACTTCTTCATCAAGTAGTACTCGCCTTCGTATCCCATCCTCAGCCTATATTTTCGTCTAAAGTGCGATGCGGGGCGACGAGGCATTCGCCGAGGCAGCGCCGCGACACTATTTATGAGTTGTCATGTCGAGAGGCGCTTGGTCTTCTTGAGTAATACACTTAAATATTTGACGCAACGCGTGTTGTCGCCCAAATCGTCATGGGACGTGCAAGGCAGCTCACGGTGCTATCAATGGGCCATTTAGTTAATGACCTGTACGGCACCGTGCTTCCTCCCCTTTACCCCATCCTGATGCGACTGTACGGCTTGTCTTACAGTCTAGTTGGTGTTTACGCTGCCGCCTACCTCATATCTTCCGCCATCCTTCAGCCATTCTTCGGGCACGTATTCGATAGGCTTAGGCCCAGGGCTATGCTGCCCCTCTCGGTACTTATCGGCGGGCTGGGGGTTGGGCTTCTAGGCCTCGTCAGGAACTATGGCCTGTCGCTTCTATGCACCGCGGCCGCCGGCACGGGCTCCGCCATCTTCCACCCGGTGGCCTCGGCATACTCCTCCTACGAGTCGAGGAGGAGGGGGCTTTACTTCTCGATCTTCATGATAGCTGGGAGGGTTGGCGCTTTGAGCGCTCCTTTCCTAACCCTCTTCCTGGTGGGCGCGCTGGGGTTTGAGGGCCTCCTGCTCCTCATAATCCCAGCCCTCGCCCTGCAGTACTTCCTGCTTAAGGTCGAGAGCGGTGAGCAGGTCATGCCGAACGGCGCCGGCGAGACGGGGCAGGAGCCCCTGACGCGGCCTTCTGTTCGTAGTGTAGCCGTTTTGACGGGTCTTGTGGCTGTTGGTGGAGTTGGTGCCCACGTAGCCGCGAACGGTGTCACTAGCTTCATCTCGCTGCTCTCGGTCTCGAGGGGGCTTGGTCAAGAGTTCGGCGGGCTGCTCCTAACGGTGCACTTCTTTGGGGCTATCCTGGGCGTCCCGGTTTTTGGTTGGCTCTCAGACGTTAGGGGAAGATACTTGGTGACGCTGCTAGTTATCGGCCTAGCCTCATCTCTCCTCACGCTTCTACCTATTGTGGACCCGATCTGGATGCTCCTGATCGTCACATTCCAGGGAGCCTGCTTCGTCTCGATGACCACCCTCCTCATCCTGATTATGCATGAGATCATGCCGGAGAGAAAGGGGCTTGCCACAAGCATCATCTACGGCGTTGCTTTGGGGGGCGGAGGGCTATCCACACCGCTCATAGGCTATGTGATAGATTTGGGTGGCTTCTTTACCGGATACCTCGTCCTCGCGTTGACAGGTCTGATCTCCGTCGCCCCACTGGCGCTCGTCTGGAGGATAAGATCGAGGATGGCTCGGTGATGGGGCTGGACGAAGGCCTTCTAGGCCTAATCTTCTCTGGTGTAGGGCTTGCCTAACGCGGCGGGGGCCGGGATCCTCCCCCGAGTAGCGAGTGAGACAGCCATGAGCGTTAGTACTGTGATCACGTATGGGAGCATCATTACGAGCTGGGGAGTCGCGGCGCCAAGTCCATGGAGAGGCACGCGGAACTGGAGCGCCTCGAGAGCTCCGAACAGCAACGCCGCGCCGATTATCCTTAGGGGGCTCCATGAGGCTAGGATGACTAGGCTCAGGGCGATGAATCCTCTGCTCCGCGTAAGGTTCTCCACCCAGAAGGGCTGGTATCCTATGAAGAGGTAGGCGCCCGCTAGGCCGGCGAAGGCTGACCCCACTATCGTCGCGGCATATCTGACGAGGAAAACGTTTATTCCGGAGGAGTCTGCCAGCGCTGGGTTCTCCCCCACGCTCCGAAGCGACAGCCCCCAGCGCGTCTTGAAGAGGATCACCCAGGCGAGGACGGCTGAGGCGAGGCCGAAGTAAACCATCGCGTTCTGGGCGAAGAAGGCGCGTCCGAGGATGGGTAAATGGCTTAGGGGGGCGATGCCCACCTCCTGCAGCCTCGGAGCCTGCTTCAGCTCTGCTAGCCGTCCAGGCACGGCTGGGTTAAGAGACTCCAGAACCGACCTGGCGACCTCCGGTGCGCCGACGAACCCGCTGAGCCCCAGCCCAAGCCAGGTAACCGCCAGCCCCACCACGACCTGGTTTAGCCTCAGTGAGACGGTGAGGAAGCCGTGGACAAGTCCCAGCGCGGCTCCGAGGGCGGCCGCGCCGAGCAGAGCCGCCGCGTGACCATAAGCGAGTGTGAGGAGGAAGGATGTTATTGCGCCGAGCGCCATGATTCCCTCGATGCCGAGGTTGATCACGCCCGACCTCTCGGTGATAGACTCGCCTACCGCGGCCAGAAGATATATCGTGCCTGCCGCGACCGCGCTTGAGAGTAGAGTTTCGGCGAAGGCGATGGCCTCCTGCACTAAACAGCACCTCCCCTTCTACGGACGACCCGGATCCTATGCCTCTTCACGAATTCTGCAGTGATTGTGGTTATGAAGATCATCGCTATGATTATCTGGACCCCGGCCTTAGGCATCTGGAGCGAGGCCTGTAGGACATCACCTGAGGTTAGCAGCATCCCGAAGAGAAGCGAGGCTAGGAGGACGATCGGGGGATTCAGCCCACCCAAGAGCGCGGCGATGATGGCGTGATAGCCATAGCCCGGTGAGGCGCCGGGTCTGAGCCTGCCGATGAGGTTCCCTGCGACTATGAGCCCTGCCAGACCTGCTAGTACGCCGGAGACGAAGACCCCCTTAATGATGACCGAGCCCGAGCGGATGCCGGCGTACCTCGAGGCGTAGGGGTTAAGCCCAACAACCTTGGACTCGAACCCGTAGACAGTATATTTGAAGACGAAATACGTGGCTCCCGCACAGGCAGACGCGATTGCTAGGAAGACAGCCCACTCGGGTGTCCCCGGCGGCGCCAGACGAGCCTCAGGCGGGAACTGTATTGTTTGTGCAAAGCCGTAGCCGGCGGGGTCCTTCCAAGGCCCATGGACGAGGTAGTCTGCTAGGAGAATGGCAGTATAGTTCAGCATCAGCGTCGTTATGATTTCGTTTGCCCCTACCCGTACTCTCAGGGCGGCGGGTATCAGGCTCCAGACTCCCCCCGCGAGGGCGGAGGCGGCTACGGTGAAGAATAGGAGTAGTGGGCCGCCGGGCAACACGCCAGCGTAGTTTAGCACGACTACACCGGTGGAGGCTATCATCCCCATGTAGAGCTGGCCCTCTGCCCCTATGTTCCAGAAGTTGAGGCGGTAAGAGTAGGAGAGCCCGATCGCCGCCAATATTATTGGCGCAGATTTCCTGAAGATCTCCTCAACCATTGCCTGGCTGAGGACCGTCCTCACAAATGCCGAGTATATCTCGAGCGCGCTATACCCGAGGAGCTGGAATATAGCTCCAGAGAGTAGGAAGGCGAGGCCCAAGAACATCAGGGTCACGAGAACGGACCATGTTTTGGATAACTCGGGGCGACGCTCTAGCTTGATGCCGAGAGCGCCGGCCATAAGCCCGCTACGTCGCTGCATGGAGGGGCGCCCCCCTAGACATCATCGCGCCGATATGTTCGGGAGAGGCTTCATCCCTCCCAAGGATGCCGACTACCCTTCCATCAAACATCACCGCGACCCTGTCGCTAAGCTCGAGGACTTCGTCGATGTCCTCGCTCACGAGTAGAACTCCGATCCCCCTCTCGCGGAGGCTTATGAGGAGCCTCCTGATCTGCTCGGTTGCGGCTATATCGAGGCCCTTCGTGGGGTAGGCGGCGACTAGTAGCGCGGGTTTGGTCGTCTCGAGCTCTCTGCCAAGAATCAGTCTCTGGACATTTCCCCCCGAGAGGGTTGATGCCCTCGAGTGGATCGAGCCTGCCTCGACCTTGAACTCAGAGACGACTCTCCTAGCCATCTCGATAATGTTTCTCCACCTTATGAGCCCCAGCCTCGAGGAGTATGGTGGGTACCGGGCGACCCGTAGCGCCACGTTCTCGTAGATTGGCAGCTCGGGAACGACCCCCCATTTCCGCCCCTCTGGAGGTATGTATGTTACCCCAAGCTCCATCAGCCTCCTCGGAGATGCGCCGGTTACGTCGACGCCTCTAAAGAGAATTTTTCCTGAAAGGGGCTTCCTGATCCCCGTTATCGTCTCGACCAGCTCCACCTGGCCGTTGCCGCTGACTCCAGCTATCCCGAGTATCTCGCCGCTATAGACGTCAAGGTCGACCCCCTTAACCGCGAGCACGCCCTTGTCGCCCATCACCCTCAGACCCTTGACTGAGAGCAGGAGCTCCCTCTCCCTCGCGCCACCTGAAGACGGCTGAGCCCCAGCCATACTGGCGTTTGCACCTATCATAGCGTTGGAGAGCTCCTCGATGCTCGTTTCCCCGGTCAGTTTCGTCAACACGACTCTCCCCCTCCTCATGACGGTGACTCTGTCACTGATGCCCATCGCTTCGTTGAGCTTATGAGTTATCAGGACGATACTCTTCCCTTCATCCGCCATCCTCCTAAGAGTCCTGAAAAGCATCCTGCTCTCGATAGGTGTCAGGACGCTGGTCGGCTCGTCTAGGAGCAGGATCTCCGCCCCTCTAACCAGCAGCTTCAGGAGCTCGACCTGCTGCTTTTCACCCGGCGAGAGTGCTCCTACCCTCGACTTGGGGTCGATCGACCAGCCGTAGCCCTCTATGATCGCTCTGAGCTCCTCCTCCAGCGCCCTCCAGTCGGGGAGGAAGCCGAGACGGGGATGGTTGAGGAAGACATTCTCGACGATGGTATGGCTCTCGATCAACCTGAAATCCTGGTGAACCATCCCGATGCCGAGCCTGATGGCGTCTCTAGGACTCTTAATGTGTTGGGGAACCCCCCTGACCCTTATGACACCCTCGTCAGGCTGGTAGATCCCGTACAGAATATTCATCAACGTTGTTTTCCCCGCACCGTTTTCCCCTAGGAGGGCGTGAACCTCGCCGGGATAGATGGTGAAGTCTACATGGTCGTTGGCCAGGACGAGGGGAAACCGCTTTACGATCCCCCGCATCTCGACGACGGGTGAAGCGGAGTTACCTGACGGCCCGCCCGAAGATATCGTCATAAGGCCACCACTATATTGGGTCGAGGCTCCTTTTAAAGAGGTGGGTATTGGAGGTCGGCAATTTTGCATGTCCGTGAAAGCTGCGCGATCCTGCAAATTTACCTTAGACCTGAAAGCCAGATTTTTAACCACCGGCTTCCAGGAGTGTCTCGATGAGTCGGGAAAACTTGAGCAGAAGAAAGTTTCTGGCCGGTCTTTCGAGGGCTGCAGCGGTGGGTGGGGTTGCCGCCGGGCTAGCGGTAGGCGGCGTGGCGGGCTACCTCGCAGGCCAGTCCGCGGCTCCAATCATCACTCGAACCCAGACAGTAACCCAGACTCAAATCAAGACCGTCGGCGCCGAGAGGCCTAGAGGCGTTAAGGCGGGCTACTTCTACCCAGGGCCAGCCAAGGACTACGGCTGGTCATACGCCCACGACCTTGGAAGAAAATATGCAGACTCGCGTGTACCCGGGAGTTCCAGCTCCTACATCGAGCGTGTCGCGGACCCAGAGGCCTCCTCAGCGATCAAGAGCCTGCTGGACCAGGGCGCCGAGCTGGTGATAGCCTGCAGCTTCGGCTACATGGAGGCCATGGTGGAGGCTGCTAGGAAGAACCCCGACAAATACTTCGTACACATCTCTGGCTACATGAGCGGCGCGGCGCCGGAGCCTTACCGCACGACTCCCAACATGAGCACCGCTTTCGCTGAGTTTTACCAGCTATACTACCTCAACGGACTCGCAGCTGGGGCGGTAACCCGGTCGGGCGTGGTCGGGTACGTCGGCGCCTTCCCCATACCCGAGGTCGTACGGCACATAAACGCCTTTGTCCTCGGAGCCAACGCGACGTATAAGAGACGGACGGGAAAGAACATCAAGGCCCACGTGGTCTGGATCAACTCTTGGGTCGACCCTCCGAAGGCTAGGGAGGCCGCCATCGCACTCATCGAAGACACAAACGCGGATGTCCTAGCATTCACAGAGGATACACCGACGGTACTGCAGGTGGCGGAGGAGTACACCACACAGAAGGGGAGACGCGTATGGAGCTTCAGCCACTACAGCGACATGTCAAGCTTCGGCCCCAACGCGCATCTTACGGGACAGATCGTGAACTGGGGCCCCATATACGAGTTCTTCTACAGGATGGTCGCTACGAATAGCTGGGAGCCCGTCGACATCTGGACAAGGCTGGGCGACATGACCCCTTGGAGGTGGAGGAGGCCGGTTGAGCAGAGTCTCGCGGGAAAGCCTGAGGGCACCGTATACTTGGCGCCGCTAAGCCCAGCGATACCCGAGGAGACACTCAGAGAGATTAAGCAGAGGTATGAGGAGATGAAGGAGCTGATCTTCGAGCCCTTCTCGCCTGAGGGCAACCTTGGAGAGCCGATCAGGGACCAGGACGGAAACGTAAGGATAGGGCCTAGCCAGAGGGCGGACAGGGAGTTCCTCTGGAGCGACAAGACGATGAACTTCTTCGTAGAGTACATAGAGTCACCATTCCCCAGGTGACGGCTAAAGAACGCCGTCTCGGCCAGCTACCCATTTTTTATCCATAAACAAGCGTCAATAATCCCCGCCTTTTTCAAGGCCTGCCAGCTTATCGCTGGGAGAGCCGGATTGCGCGTGAAGGAGTTATATAGGTTGGTGCGAGAACTTGGCGGTGTGGCCCGGGTAGGTCTAGGAGTGGCGATCCCCCACTTCGGGAAAAACCTGTCTCGCGAGTCAGTCCTCAAGGTAGCCGTCGCTGCTGAGAAACTAGGATATGACTCCGTTTGGACGACAGACCATGTGGTCATCGACCCATCAAACTATTATCTGGTGATTATCGCGATTTTTATAAAAT
>JAVVGN010000065.1:0-10428 GCA_032249095.1 Candidatus Caldarchaeales archaeon
TATAGCTTTCACTTTAGGCAATCATGGACTTTCTGGTATATGTGGAATAAATAAAATAGAAAATATATGCCGATGGGGTATAAATAGAAAATAGTATATATGCCGGTGGGGCCGTCAGGCTGGAGCGGCTAGTCCGGCCTCCTGGACTTCTATCGCTAGTCTCCTGATGTCTCCGAGGATTCTTTTCGCCACTCGTAGGATTGCCTGCCAACGCTTCCTACCCCTCCGACGATAGCTCTCATATACTGCTGGATATCTACGATGCTTGTTCAGAACCATTATATTGGCCAGAAGTATCAGTAGTTGGCTCCGTAATCCTCTACCTCTCCAAGGACGCCTAAACAGCTCATAGCGCCTCTCCAACCCAGTTCTAGACAATGTCTTGAAGACGATGGAGTCGTGGGAGACGATGTAGGCCAGTGGAGGACCCTTAAGACCTAGCCTCTCGACGGCCATACTGTAGAGCGGTAGTTACATATAGTCTTTTCATGAATCCTATCGCCAGCCTATCGGCGTAGCGCTAAAGAGTCCTGCGAGTCTCTACAGCTAATGGATCGTCTATTGTGCTCCGTGTATTTTTGGCCGCCTTCTTTATCCCAGCCATCTCCACCCAAAGCTCCGCCAGAGCCCTAACCTCAAGCTCCAACGGAGAAGCATAGAGTGGCTGGAACAGACCTGGAGCCTTATAGAACATCTCTCTCAGAGCCTTCACGTCGTTCTCATCCGTCTTCCTAAGACCATTGTTCCTTCTCACTTCGGAGACCGCTTTCAAATCTCCAAGCCTCAGGGACACCGCCCCGTCAAGCCGCGTCATGGTTGGTAGGAGCCTCCTCAGATAACTATCAGCAACCACCATCTTCGGCCTCAACTTCTCAAACATCTCTAGGAAGTCGTTGAAGACCATCACCTCCTCGCCATCCTCCGGAAGAGCATAGACCCTCCCATGTCCGAAGTCAACGAAGACCCCACTCACCACCTATCAACCTCCCTCCCCAAGCCTTTATCTCATATGGTCTCGCCACCAACTGAAACCTCACCACCATCCCACTCCATACCCATCACCCGCTCGGGGAAGAGCACCCACCGACCTCCACATATAAGGAGTCTGGCTCCAACAGCCGGGCCATCCCCAACCTAGACTCACTAAGAGCCGGACATACCAGAGAAAGAGATAGTAATATGGAAGGGGTGGTCTAAGCTCAAACATCCACTAGAGAACTACTAGAACACGGAAACATACCAATACAGCTATACCTATGGGGCAACGAGGTAATATTCAGGGTAAAGGACAGACAACACTATACGGATACCCGGGGCCAGACTAAACCCACCTTAGTTCCCATCAAACTGTATTATTGAGGTCGCTATTAATCCAATTTATGTCGGTGGATTTGTTTTCTTCCTCATATTTCGCTCTTAAACAATGGGTTAAGAGCAAAATATCCGTGTGGGAGGCCTCTTAGGGGGTGGGGGAGGGTCCCGTGGAGGCTGAGGAGCTGCTGTGCCGCCCGGTCTTGGAGGCGGTTTACGAGAAGTTCGGGGGGCTGGCCGAGACCCAGAGGGCCGCCATCCCCCACATACTCAGGGGCGAGAACGTGCTCATCAGCTCGCCGACAGGCACGGGCAAGACCGAGGCCGCCCTCCTCCCAATACTACACTCCATCCTGACGGACCCCACAGTCCGGCCCATCTCCACCCTATACATTACTCCCCTACGGGCGCTGAACAGGGACCTCCTCGACAGGCTCGAGTGGTGGTCTAGGAGACTCGACATCTCGGTCTCCGTGAGGCATGGCGACACCCCGCAGCGGGAGAGACGTGTCCAGGCCATAAGCCCGCCCCAGATACTCATAGCCACACCCGAGGCGCTCCAGTCTCTCCTGATAGGGCGCGTCATGAGGACAGCCCTCTCTAACCTCAGATGGGTCATCGTAGACGAGGTGCATGAGCTGGCGACGGACAAGAGGGGGGCCCAACTGGCCGTCGCGCTCCAGAGAATCAGGAAGATCACGGGTAGGAGGTTCCAGCTCCTCGGCCTCTCCGCCACGGTAGGCGACCCCGGGGAGGTCGCGCGCTTCCTAGTCGGGCCCGCGGAGGGCTTTGTGGTTGTTGAGACTAGGATGCCGAGGGGGCTGGAGGTCGAGGTTGTCTTCCCCGAGACCGAGGCGCGGGATGTGGAGGTGGCCGGGGTTCTGGGGGTCGCGCCCGACGTCGCGGCCAGGATGAGGACAATCATGCAGCTTGTCTCGGAGCACTCATCAACACTTATCTTCACCAACACGAGGCCCCTCGCCGAGGCCCTCTCCAACAGGTTCAAGGCCTGGGACGAGGCCTTCCCAGTCTCGATCCATCACGGCTCCCTCTCCCGCGACCATAGGGTGAGGGCTGAGAAGGACCTGAAGTACGGCGAGATCCAGGGCCTGATCTGCACATCGAGCCTCGAGATGGGGATCGATGTGGGCAGGATAGACTTCTGCATCCAGTACAACTCGCCGCGAGAGGTCTCCCGCCTCGTCCAGCGTGTGGGCAGGAGCGGACACAGGATAGGGGGCGTCGCTAAGGGCGTCGTAATAGTCATGGACTCGGACGACGCGCTCGAGGCCCTCGTGATAGCCCGGAGGGCTAGGAGCGGCCAGCTCGAGAAGGTGAGGGTGGTGAAGAACAGCCTAGATGTCGCCATGCACCAGATAGCCGGCCTGCTCCTAGAGTATGGCCGGATAGAGAAGTCCGAAATCATGGAGCTCCTCAGACGGACCTACAACTTCTCAGACTTCAGCGAGGCCGACCTAGAAGCCCTGCTCCAGTACATGGGTACCCTCGGCATAGCGAGGGTCTCCGACGGCATAGTCCAGAAGCCCCCAAGAACCAAACGCCTCATCGAATACTACTTCGAGAACCTCTCGATGATTCCCGAAGAGAAGCAGTACCTCGTCGTGGAGGAGGAGAGCGGCGAGCCCGTCGGGATCCTTGACGAGGCCTTCGTCGCCGAGTACGGCGAGGTTGGCACCAAATTCATACTCGGAGGTAGGCCCTGGATCATCCTCAACCTCTCCGGGACCAGGATATACGTGGCGAGGCTTAAGGAAGGTGAGGGGGCCGTACCCTCCTGGGTCGGGGACGAGATCCCGGTCCCCCTCGAAGTGGCTATGGAGGTTGGAGAGATAAGACGGCGCTACCAGGAGCACAGAGAGGGCGGCGCCTCGGCGGAGGAGGCCATAGCGGAGCTGGCTGACGAGTACCAGACCCCGCGCCACATCATGTCTAGGGCTCTGAGAGAGGTGGAGGAACATATCTCGCTCGGGATCCCCGTACCCACGGACAGGCGAATAGTGGTTGAGGAGGCCGACGAGTATGTCGTGGTCCACGTAACCGGCGGCCTCAGGATCAACAGGACCCTGGCCAGGCTCCTCACCGTGCACCTTGCGGAGAAGGTCGGGGCCCCGGTCTCGGCCCAGTCAGACCCCTACAGAATAGTTCTGAAGAGCAAGACCCTCTCGGCAGACAACATCCTGCAGGCACTCGGAGAGATCCTCAGTGAGAAGCTTCTGAGGAGGGCCGTGGAGACTTCGGGCGTCTTCAGGAGGAGGCTGGTCCACGTGGCTAGGAAGATGGGCGTGGTGGGGAAGGAGGTGAGTCTCCTAGACGTTAGCGCCCAGATGCTCGTCGAGTCCCTAAAGGGGACCCCTGTCTACGAGGAGGCCCTCAGATTCACGGTCTTCACCGACTATGATTGGGAGGGGGCCAAGTGGCTTATAGGCGAGGTGCAGGCGGGCAGGATCGAGACTGCCAAGTGCACGCTCGGAAGCCCCAGCCCCCTCGCCTCGCTCACCATCAGCAGATACCAGCACGAATACGAGGCCTACACACCCGAGAGGATCCACAGACTGGTCGTCAACGCCGTGAGGGCGAGGATAAACAGCGAGCTCGTCGTCCTAGCGTGCGTAGACTGCAGAAAATATGTCGAGACGGCTGAGGTCGGGGGCGTGGAGGGCAGGCCTTCCTGCCCCCTATGCGGGTCCCAAAGAATAGGCGTCGTGAGGACCGCCGGGAGGGAGGATGTCGAGAACGTTCTCCGCGGCAGGACCACCGAGTCTAGGAGGCTCTGGAGGGAGGCGGAGCGCACCTCCCCCCTTGTCGAGAAGTACGGCAAGGCGGCGGTGTTTGTCCTCTCGGCGAGAGGTATGAGTGTTAAGGACGCGGAGCAGCTTCTGAGCCGGGAGCCGAGGATCTCTCCCAGGCTGATCGAGGAGATAATCGAGCACGAGAAGAAGGCCCTGCTGAGGGAGTTCAGCTAGTCCTCTCCAGCCCCTCTCCACCCTCCTCGGCCTGATCCTCGGCGGCCTGTTCGGGTGGTGCCCCACCGCTCCCCGGGGCCAGGGAGGCGAAGGCCTTCAGGAGCTCCTGTTTGTCAACCTCGACGAAGGTCCTCCAGCCAACGCTCAGGACACCGTCCTCGCTCCTCAAGAGGTAACCTCTCCTCGCCAGCCTCTCGAGAGTCGCCTCAACCCTCCACCTAGGATACTTCGACTCGAGGAGCTCGACAACCTCCTTCTCCGGAGAGCTGCCATTCCTGGAAAGCAGGTAGGCGAGTGTCGCCGATAGTATGGCCAGCTCGTCTAGGCTGTATCCGAGCGTGGGTATGTCGGAGAGTGTGAGTGGGTCGGCGAGCACTATGTAGTACCTCGCCTTGTCGTAGTCGTTGGGCTCCGCATCGGGGTCTGGGACGACCTTCAGCCTAAGCCCTATCTGCCTGAGCCTCGAGTCGAGGGCGCTCATCACCTTAGGGAAGCTCTTCCCAAGCTTCCTCCTCAGCTCCCAGCCCCTGACGCCCGGGAGCCTGTGTCCTGAGGCCAGGATCATGGCCGCCGCCTGGGCCAGCCTTTTCTCCAGCTTACCAACCTCCTCCCCGCTCAAGCCGCCTCACCGCCCCTCCCGAGCGACACGACCAGCGAGGTCGTCCTCGGCTCATCCGACACCACGCCAGCCGCCCTGATCCATATCTCGCGTCTCAGAGTATCAACCCTCACCTCAACCTCTCCCCTAGATATGAGGTAGCTGAGGAGGTAGGCCCTTCTCGCCCTCTCTCCCACACCCTTGGCGCCTATAAACTCCCAGTAATTTGTCCAGCCCCTCCTCGAGGAGAGCTCTGCGAGAAGCTCCTCAAGATCCGCGCTTATCTGTTTCTCGATCGCCTCGTAGGAGGGTTGCTGTGCGGATCCCACCGCCTCGCCCCAGAACTCGGCCAGCCCCCTCGCGGGTTTGGAGAGGAAGTGCTCGTAGCCCCGCATGAGAAGCTCCACCGAGATCTGCTCGATCCTCGCAATAGGTCTCCAAGCCTGCAGGAAGGCTGAGACCAGGTCCCTGGGATCTGCAGAGAGGATCTTGGAGTAGACAAGGTTGGCGTCGATGAAGAGGGATGAGGCGCGGTCCCTTATCCATCTCTGCTGGAGCCCCAGGACCACCGTAACCCTGTAAAGCGTCTCAGCGTCAAGAACGACTATCTCCGAGTCCCTCTCCCTCTCGATTATCTCCCTCAGCCTCTGGAGGAGCGAGGAGACGTCGACGCTGAAGGGGTCTAGCCTCCTCCCCTCTATCTCGCCCAGTATCGACATCATCCGGATGAGCTCCTCCCTGAAGACCCTGACCTTCCCGCTACTCACGTCGCATCACTCATGGAGGTGACGAAGGACGACCCCCCCACATTCTGAGTAATAATGAGGTTCACGCCGTCCGTCACAGGTATCCTCCCCGGCGTTATGAATAAGAACTGGACCGTCGGGTTGGCCTTAGCCATCTCCACAAGTATCCTGGTCACCATCTCCCTGTTGAGTGGGTCGAGATGGACATCGAACTCGTCGACGGCCCTAATGGGCGACTTGACGTAGCTCTGGAGGGCGAGTAGGAAGGCGAGGGTCGAAACAACCCTCTCGCCGCCGCTGTGGGTCCTCGCGTCAACGAGGGTCGGCTCCATCCCCCTGAATCCCGCGAAGAGCTCCAGCCTGGCCGTAGGCGGATCGTCGAGCCCCCTGATCCTGATCATGCCCCGCCCCCCTACAGCCTCAAGAAGCCTCTGATAGACCGGGTTAATGTTCTCTAGGATCTCCTCAAGCTTCTCCCTCCAGACCTGCCTCCTCCGCTCCACCTCCTCCAGAGCCCTCCTCACGTTCTCCTCTAGCTGCCTCGCCCTCGCCTCGACTTCCTTGAACCGCGAGTCGGCTAGGAAGAACATCGCCTCCGCATCGGGCGTCACCTTTCCTAGCGAGGCTATATTCAGGGTCACCATCTTCAGCTCCTCAAGGATGTCGGAGGGCTCCCTAGTGGTCGGGACCTCCCCACCCCGCTGCCTCGCGGCCTCCCTCCTCTCCTCCAGCTCCCTCGAGAGGGACTCTATCTCCGACTGCGCCTCGGTTATCTCCCTCGACAGCTCTCCGATCCTGTAGCGCCTAATCCCCTCCTCGACCGAGACACTCACAAGCGAGTCTACGAGCTCCAGCACCTCCTCCGGGCTCCCGCCCCCATAGAGCCTTTCCCGAATCCCTCCCCTGAGGGCCCCCGCCTCCCGGCCAAGCCTCTCAGCCTCCTGCTCCAGGCCCTCCCTCTCCCTCAGGAGCCTCTCAAGAATACTCCTCTTCCTCTCGAGGCTCCTCAGGACTTGGTTGGCGAGGCTCCATGCATATTCCAGCTCGAGGCTGTTCTTCCGCTCCTCGAGGCTCCGGAGCTGCTGAAGCTTCTGGAGCTCCCTCCTCCAGTATTCGACCGCCTCCCCAGCCTCCGCCAGCAGCCTCTTGACAGAGGCCTCCTCAGACCTCAGGCTGTTGAGCCGCGCCTCTGCGTCCATAATCCTCTCCCTTAGGCTCGCGATCCCCACGGCGTCCTCCATGGCCCTGAGCTTCTCCACGTCATCCCTGGCCGCGAAGTTCTCGATCATGTTCTGGTGCATTATGATGAGGGCGTTGTTCGGGTTTATTCCGAGCCCCCGGAGAAGCTCCTCAAGCTCCGCCTTGGGGGTGAACCTATTGTTAACATAGTGCCAGTACTCCCCGTTCTTCTTGATGTAGCGCGTGATGGCGATCTCGTCGGACTTGATGTGCCTAAACGGCCTCTCACCGTTGACCGGCGAATTGTCAAGAATCACGGTGAGCCTCGCCGCCTCCTTACCCCTCCTGATCAGGTCGCTGAGCCTCGCCCCCCTCTCGGTGTAGGTCTGGCCAAGGGCCACCGCGAGGCCGAGGAGGATCGAGGATTTCCCGGAACCGTTGGGGCCCGTAATAACGTTGAGTCCCGGCTCGAGCCTAATCCTAGAGTACTCGTGGGACATGAAGTTTTCAAGTATGATCTCGCGTACGAAGGTCGGCCTTACACTCGTCTCAGCCTCGCCAAGCCGCGCCCTTGCCAATAATCCCCGAGAAAAATCCTCCGGAGCCTCAATAAAGAGGATTCCCCACCCCTCCGAAAGTGGGAATACGTCGGGATGACTCTGAGGAGGTACAGTTTAGGCGGCGGGGCTCGATGGGGAGGGGAAGGGATTTAAAATAGGCTGCCCTATTCTTAGAAATAGGGGGTTCATCATGGAGATTGACGTCAAGACGGCGATCGAGAGGTTCAGGCTCTTCGTGATCTATAACACTTGCCTCTCCCACATACCGAAGGGCTATTTGAAGGATCCTACGATCTTTCCCGAGAGGGATGCCGACAAGGGCGAGATCTACGTCGAGGCGGCGAGTAAGATCGAGCTTGCGAGGATCAGGGATATACGGTTCGTGAAGGCCGCCGACATCCTAGGCGTCATATACAGGTCCAAGACCGGGAACACCAACCTGAAGTGGAGGCAGATTAGGGGGAATATTGGGAGGCTCACGGGTGTAGCCTCGCCAAACTCCATAGTGAACCTGCTTGAGGCTAAAGTCTTGACCAAGGAGTATATAGAGGAGTTTCTCCGGCATAAGTCGGCCGGCGCGAAGACGGAGGCCGAGAACACAGCGGCGAAGGTCTAGGACAGCAGTCTCGACCTACAGGCCTTGCAGGGCTCGACACCCTTTAAGTCCGTGTCCTCGACTGTGTTGCTGAAGAACATGACGCACCGCGAGTCTACGCAGTGTCGGAGCCCGAGCAGGTGGCCGACCTCGTGGACGACCTCCTTCCTCAGCCTCTCTATGTATTTTGCCACGTCGGTTGTCCGGAGCCTGTAAACGGAGACGACGGCCGTGTCCCTGAAGGCGAGGCCGAAGCAGTAGTTATACCTGTCGAAGTAGATGTCCAGCCCGGTGATGTGTAGTTGGAGGCCGTTCCAGGAGCCGTGTCTGGAGAGGCTTTGGACCGTCTTGTAGGCGTCGGCCTGCCTCCGGGCGGGGTTGATGCTCTTAGCCGCGGGGTCCTCCTCCAGCTCCTGCTCCTCGGTCCTCAGCCCGAGCACATCCTCAACCGCCCTCGCCGCTATCCTCCTCTCAGACCTGAGGCTCCCCGTGGAGGTGATCAGGACGCTCCCGCTCCTCGACAGCGAGGGCATCAACTCTAGCTAATAATCCGACAATCAAAAATATCTTCCATCACCAGACCTCTAGGGCTGTGGCGCCGTCGGTATACATTTTAGCAGGTACGCCGGGTGTCGGGAAGTCCACGGTCTCGCGGGCCCTTGCGTCTAGGATGGGGGTGTGGCTGCTTGAGCTGGCCGACATAGTGGGGCCTAGGGCCGTGGAGGTCTCGGCGAGCGCCCTCTCGGCGCGGGCCGGCTCGATGATAAGGAGGGGTGGGAGAGACGCCGTAATAGCCACTCATATCGTCTTCAAGCCCCGCTCAATACCTGTCCGGGCGGCTGTGGTTCTGAGGCGGGACCCCTACAGGCTTCTCGAGGAGCTGGCTATGCGAGGCTATCCCGAGGCCAAGGTGCTGGAGAACGTCGAGGCGGAGCTCCTCGGCATCGTCTACTGGGAGGCGCTATCGAGGTTCGGCGCTGGCAGGGTGTTCCAGATAGATACAACGGGGAGGGGGGGTGAGGAGGTTGTGGAGCTTGCCTACGAGGCTCTCACTGGTGGGTGGAGGGGTGAGGACATCGACTGGATAAGTAGGCTGGAGTCTGAGGGGAGGCTTGAAGGGCTCGTGACAAGGCTCTCGACTAGGGGAAGAGCCTTAACGCACTACAGAGAGTCGTAGACGCGCACAGCCTCCCTCGCTATTGCATCAGCCATCTCGAGGGTGCTCGCAGTCCCCCCTAGGTCATAGGTCACCGTCTTGCCCTCGGCGATAACCTTCTCGGTCGCTGCGAAGATGCTTCTCGCGTGGCGCTGGAAGCCTAGGTACTCGAGCATCCAGGCCGCTGATAGGATCGTCGCGGTGGGGTTTACCTTGTACTGGCCCTTGTATTTGGGGGCGCTTCCGTGGGCCGGCTCGAACATGGCGTAACGGTCGCCTATGTTGGCAGAGTAGACTAGCCCTATGTTGCCTATGAGGGATGAGCAGAGCTCGGAGATCACGTCCATGAATAGGTTGGTGCTTAGGAGGACTGTCTGGTTGAAGCGCTGGGGGTTCTTGACGAGCTGCTGCGCCATGTTATCGATGTAATACTCCTCGAGCTCTATGCCGGGAAACTCTTTCGAGACGGCCTCAACTCCGCCCCAGAACATGCTGTCCGTCAGCCTCAGAATGTTTCTCTTAGTTATCGCTATCACTTTGCCATACCCCCGCCTCACAGCCTCTATGAAGGCGACACGCGCTATCCTCTCGGAACCGGTCCTAGTGATCTTCCTTATGGCGATCGCGGTGTTCTGGTCGAGTAGGGCCTCGGCTCCTATGTAGAGCCCCTCCGTGGCCTCCCTGACGCATAGAAAGTCCACCTCGCCCAGCGGCCCGACCCTGCCCTTAAAGGTCTTGATCGGCCTCAAGTTGGCGTATAGGTCCATCCTCCTCCTAATGTTGACCGCGACGCTCCCAGGAGCGTTTGGGTCGGGGGGTGTGGTGGTTGGGGCTTTGAGGCATGCGTCGCTGTTTAGTATGGCATCCCACGTCTCGGGCGGGATGAGGTTCGGGAGGGCTGGCCTCCCCGCTGATACCCACCACTCGTATCCCGCGTCGCACCTGACTACCTCCAGATCCGGCTTGAGGGCCTCGATAACCCTCAGCGCCGCCTCAGCGAGCTCGGGGCCAGTTCCATCCCCATTAATAACGACAACCCTCTTTCTACCCAAAGGCTTCTCCCAAATAGGCGCGAACAGCCATGCTATTTAGGCTTAAACTTTTCTTGCCTTGTGGCTTAATTCCTGGACTCTTTCGCCTCTCTTCGCTACCTTTTGGCGATTCCTGTGACGTTTTCCGGCTCTCGTCTCAGATTCCCTATATCCTTTCGCCTCAAGGCCTATTGCCATGCCTCCACTCCTCTCCCATGATGAGCTACTGGAAGAGGGTCGATGAGAGGCTAATTAAGCGTGGCATGCT
>JAVVGN010000066.1:0-10414 GCA_032249095.1 Candidatus Caldarchaeales archaeon
AACTCCATAATACACCATGCTCAGAAGAAGCTTAAATAGTTTGGAGACGAGCTCCCGGATAAGGGGTTTATGTGTCTATGAGGGGTTTCATAACCGCCTCGGTCGGGAAACAGCAGACCCCAAACAGTATTTAAAGCCTTATCCGGACAATAGCGGTATCCGTATAGTGTTGTTTTGTCCTTTTCCCTGAATATTACCGCGTTGCCACATAAATCCGGCTGTATTGGGATGTTTCTGTGCTCTATGCCTAGTATGTGTTTTGGTTTAGACCTCTTCGTCCTTACTCCTATCTTCTTCTCTAAGTCCTTAATGTTTGTTAGGGCGTAATAGATTTCTCTTGGCAGTATTAGTCCCCTTGAGGTCTTATATGTCCTTGGATGGTGGGCCGTTATTTTCAGTCTGGTGTCTGAATGTTTATGTAACGTCTCTAGCATCGGTTCTGTATGGTGGTTGGGTGAGGGCGGGACCGACATGCCCGGGGCACAAGGGGCCGTGGCCGGGTGTAAGTCCCGTCCGATGGGGGATGTCGCCGACAGCGAGGGGAAAAACCCCAGAACTATATACACCGGGGGCTCATACCTTTTAATCGCCGGAGTCCGGCGGGCTCAGGGCAATTAATCCCGGTGTCAGGGGTTCCTAGGCTTGCTGCCGAGGCCTATAGACTAACCAACCCCTCCTCCCTGTCTCCCCCTCTTCCGCTCAAAACTAATATTTTGCTTAACCACCTAATGAGCTACTTATTAAGCTATGTAAATGAGGGCTTCCGTCGTAGTGATCCATTCTAAGCACGTCCCCACACGAGGGCCTTAGGTTGAAGATTCCCGACAAAGTCTCCTCTTTAAAGGCTGGGGAAATAAATTATTATAGTCCAGACCCGATTTTGCTTGAAGTAATGGTCTTACTTGGTGCTCATGTCTCGATATCCGGCTCGCTATCCATGTCTGTTGACCGTGCAAAAGAACTCGGCTGTACGACCTTCCAGATCTTCACAAGGAACCCGAGGGGTTGGGTGGCCAAGAAGCTCGACCCTGAGGAGGCGGAGGAATTCATTGAGAAGCGGAGGGCAAGTGGGTATGAGGTCGTTGTGGCCCACATGCCTTACCTCCCAAACATCGCGAGCCCAGATTCTACGACTTGGAGAAAGTCGGTTAAGAGCCTAGTTGAGGAGCTTGAGAGGTGCGAGTCGTTACAGATAGACTATCTGGTCTGCCATATAGGAAGTCATATGGGGAAGGGGCTTGAGAAGGGGATAGCCCAGGTGGCTAGGGCCGCTGACGATGCGATATCGAGGCTTGATCCATCCTGCATGATTCTTCTGGAGAACATGGCTGGGCAGAAGAACAGTGTGGGCTCCTACTTCCACGAGATAAGAAGCATTCTAGATAAGATCAGTCACAAGGATAGGGTGGGGGTCTGCCTCGACACCTGCCACCTATACGCCGCCGGCTACGATATCTCAAACCGCGAGGGTCTTGAGCAGGTGATAGAGAGATTTGATAGCGAGGTTGGTATTAAGCTACTCAAGGTCCTTCACCTAAATGACTCTAAGGGCGGGCTTGGGAGTCATCTCGATAGGCATGAACACATAGGGATGGGGCACGTAGGGGAGAGAGGCTTCGCGGAGATAGTCAACCACAGGGTGCTTCGACAACTACCGATGATACTTGAGACTCCTCAGGACGATTGGGGGGACTATAGGAGCGACCTGGCTGTGGTCAGGAGGCTGATCAGGGATGCCTAGAGAGCATGCGGGGCTTTTCCAAGCGCTTATCAGGGTTTCTCTCTCGACCACCGCGGTCAAGTTTGTGGTGGTTGGTGTTGCGTGTCTTCTGCTTGCAGAGGCTGTCCTCTATATTCTCGTCGAGAGTGTTAGGCTTGGGTCGCTCCTGTCTGGAGCTATAGCCGTTGAGGCATCGGTAATAGCGAACTTCGTGATCAATGATTTTTGGACCTTCAGGCAGAGCAGGGGCTCCAACGGATTTTTTGTCAGGATGCTTAAGTTCCATCTGACAAGGTTGCTGAGCATGGCGCTGAACTTCGGGGCCTACAGCTTCATGGTCGCTGTGCTCGGTATAAACTACTTGGTCTCGTACTTTGTAGCTACTTTGCTGGCGTTCGTCGTAAACTTTGCCACGAGTGTCCTCTGGATCTGGAGGGGCTCTTTGGAGAGAGTGCCGCGTCAGGGCATGGATAGGCCGGCCTCCTCGAGGGCCGCCAGCTCTGATCCTTGAAAACCCAGCGACCTTAATCCTCGTATGATGAGCGCGACATAGGTTTTTGATGGGGCGACGTGTCTTCTCGGGTTTACGGAGACGTATGTAAAAGCCTGCTCTACCCCCGCCTCAGTAGTCACGGATACCTTGATCCTGCTACGGAGCGTGGGGACTCCCTGGTACCTGTCAAGCAGCTGGAAATCCTCGGGCTCTATGATGTAGAGGCCGCCAATAACTCTGTGTCCCGGCGCCTCCTCGATCCCCACTATACCGCCTCGCCAGGCCGATGAATACGTGTCGAAGACGAGCCGATAGCCCTCTAGAGTCGCGCGCCTAAGGCCACGCCATTTTCCCAGTATCCTCCTCATTACGTCTTGGTTAACGGTGACGTCATAAGCGAAGTAGTTCGCCGTCAAAGCCATTACTCATCCGGTCGTCATGTTATTTGTAGTTTTTAATCTGGCCTCGCGTAGAGTCGTCGAGATGGGGTGGCGGGTTGAGGCTCCGGCGAGGCTGCATCTGGGATTCACGTCCACGGGGGATTTGTTGACGCCTTGGCTGGGGATTGGGCTGGCTGTGGAGGAGCCTAGAACCGTAGTTGAGGCGAGGTGGGGTGGGCGTCCCGGTGTGGCGGTCAGTGGAGATGTCTGGCCCGAGGCTGTGGAGGTGGCAGGGGCCGTCTACGAGGCGCTGGGCACCGAGGCGGGCGTCGAGGTCGCAGTATTGGAGTCTCCCCCGAGGCACGTAGGCCTTGGGACGAGTACGCAGCTCTATCTCTCGATCCTTAGATCGATGGCGCTTCTCGCCGGAAAGAGGCTTGATGAGTCCGTTCTTGTTCGGAGGGGCTTTGCGGGACGGTTCTCGTGGGTGGGGATAGCGGCTTTCAAGTCGGGGGGTTTCGTCTTGGACCTCGGCGTCGGTGCTGGGGGGCGAAGAAGCTTCCTGAGCCTCCGGTTTCCTGAGGATTGGATGGTTCTGCTGGCTTGGCCTCGGGGCAGGTATGGGCATCCTAGGAGGGGGGAGGCGGAGAAGATGCTGGGGCTGAGATACGGGCCCGATCGGGAGCTCGGGCTATGCAGACTCCTTTTTCAACAGATATTGCCAGGCGTCCTCGAGAGGGATCTCGCACTGTTCGGCGAGGGGCTTAGCCGTTATCAGAGGATGGTGGGTGAGGCCTTCGCCCACCTCCAGGGGGGAGTCTTCAACCCCCACTCAGCCCCTGTTATAGCTGCCATGGAGGAGCATGGGCTTCTGGGGGCTGGGCAGTCGAGCTGGGGCCCGACCTGCTACGGCTTTACGGAGAGCCAGAAGAGGGCTGAGGAAGTGAAGAGGCTTCTCGCCGAGTCCTACTCCTGTGAGGCTTGGGTGACGAGGGCCAATAACCAGGGAGCGAGGGCCTTCCAGACGGCAACATAGCCTGAGCTGCAGAGAAGGACGGATAACCTTTAACTCGGACCGACACGAAGAAGGGTCGGAGAGATGGACTTCTCCAGGCTGGTCAGCTTCTATGAGCGGCTCGAGGCGACCACCAAGAGGCTCGAGATGAGGGACATCCTAGTGGAGCTTCTGAGGGAGGCCGAGCCGAGGGAGGCGGCGAAGATAGCATACCTCACTCTCGGGCAGCTCTACCCCCCCTACGTGGGTGTCGAGCTTGGCATGGCCGAAAAGCTTGCCGTAAGAGCGCTGAAGCTCGTAACAGGGATTGACGAGCAAAGGATCGAGGAGATGCTGAGGAAGAGCGGGGACCTTGGCCTAGTGGCCGAGCAGCTTCTATCCTCAAGAAAGGCCCAGACAATCCTCAGCCTCGAGCCCCTAACAGTCGAAAGCGTCTACAACACGCTCGAGAAGATTGCGCGGCTCACAGGCGAGGGGTCTGTCGACATGAAGGTCAAGGTTCTTTCAGGCCTACTCGCCCAGGCCTCGCCGAAGGAGGCGAAGTATCTGATCAGGCTGGTCACGGGCAAGATGAGACTGGGGGTCGCGGATATGACGATTATTGACGCGCTGGCAAGCCTAAGCGGTGCCGAGAAAGATCTGATCGAGAAGGCCTACAATATCAGCTCCGATATCGGGCTCGTGGTGTCGGCCGTGAAGGAGAAGGGGAGCCTCGGGGCTAGCGAGGTTGGGATAAGATGCGGAGTCCCCGTGAGGCCGATGCTTGCAGAGAGGCTCTCCTCGGCCAGCGAGATCCTTGAGAAGCTCGGCGGCCGCGGGTTCGCCGAGTTTAAGTATGATGGGGAGAGGATGCAGATTCACAAGCTCGGAGACAAGATCATTATCTTCTCAAGAAGACAGGAGAACATAACCTCGCAGTTTCCAGACGTGGCGGAGATGTGTTCTAAGGGGCTTAACGCGCGTGAGGCGATAGTTGAGTGCGAAGCAGTCGCCTACGATCCAGACACAGGCGACATGCTCCCCTTCCAAGAACTGATGCATAGGAGAAGGAAGTATGACGTGGAGAAGGCGGCCCAGCTCTACCCTGTCAGCCTCTTCTTCTTCGACCTCCTCTATTACGATGGCGAGAGCTTTTTGGACCGCCCACTCCTCGAGAGGCGAGAGGGACTGAAGTCTATCATAGTCGAGGCGGAGAACTTCAGGCTTACAGAGGGGCTATTGGTGGATGATCCTGACACTCTGGACAAGTTCATGATGCGGGCCGTCGAGGCTGGGTGCGAGGGCGTGATAGTGAAGGATATCTCAGATAGGTCTATCTATAGGGCTGGAGCGAGGGGGTGGCTCTGGATCAAGTATAAGCGAAGCTACGTCTCTAAGCTGACCGATACACTCGACCTAGTGATTGTTGGGGCTTTTTATGGCCGGGGCAAGAGGAGCGGCAAGCTGGGCACACTGCTCATGGCGGCCTACGACGATGACAGCGACACCTTCAAGACGGTCTGCAAGGTCGGCACCGGGTTCAAGGACGAGGACCTTGAGAAGCTGACCGAGATGCTCACGCCCCGGGCTCTTAAACAGAAGCCGGCGCGCGTAGACTCCATAATGGAGCCTGACATGTGGGTCAGGCCTGAGCTGGTTCTCGAGATAGTGGGAGACGAGATAACGCTCAGCCCGATACACACCTGTGGCTGGGGAGCCATATCGAAGGACACAGGGCTTGCCGTAAGATTCCCGCGATTCACTGGGAGATACAGGGAGGATAAGGCCCCGGAGGACGCGACAACCGTCAAGGAGCTTGTAGAGATGTATAAGTCGCAGCTTAAGGCGCTCGTAAGCGAGGAGAGTGAGCAGGCCTGAGCGGCGGGGAGCATGAAGAGAGGGCTAGGCAGCTCGCCGAGATTAAGGCGTGGCTGGAGAGGAGGATGATCGAGCTTAACCAAGAGCTCGAGATATTGAGGAGGATGAGCGAATACGTGGATGAAGAGTTGACACAGATGAGTTTCAGGAAGGCCGACACCCTTGCGAGGCGCTTAGAGGAGGCAAAGCCCTCCGCCCCGCAGGCGACTGCCGAGAGGCCGGTGGTAAGGTCCGTCAGGAGCAGGGCCGGGACAAACCTAGCCACCGTGAGCTATACCCGAGACGAGGTCCGATTTCAGTTGAGCCCCGGAGTGGAGCTGAGGAGCGATGACAAGCCCTTCACCTCCTTCCTCCTAAGAAAGGTTCTAGACCCGATGGCGGAGGAGGACCGGAAGAAGGTTGATGCGGGCGAGCTCGACGAGTCTAAGGCGCTCAGCTACGAGATAATGTATGATGGTGAGAGGGTCAAGGCGATAATTGTGAGAAACTATAGGGAGGAGGCCAGGCTGAGGGAGCTGATAAGCTCCGTCCGCTGGACTCTAGAGACGGTATCATCTAGATAAAGCGCCCAACCCACTCCCCCAGGGACGAAGGGCTGCCTCGCTAGGGGTTGGGTGAGTCCAGCCAAGCCCCAGCCCCCTCCCCATCTAAGGTCCCAGCGCCACCTGGGGCCAAGCCACTTGGAGTGGTTATATGTGGATGGATATTCGTAGCCGGAATGGAACACAAATACTTATCAGAGTGCTGAGGAGAGTAGGGTGTTAGGCGTTGAAGGGGCTCCTAACCTTTCTCGTACCGGCCCTCCTTGTTTTCGCACTAGCCTTGGTGTTGCAAGGTGGTGTGGCGGAGGCCGCACCGACGTACGGAACCATCACGATAACGGTCCGCGACTACCACGGCAACCCGCTCCCAGATGCCTACGTTTGTCTTAGGAACGGGACCGCGTGTTACCAAGCCAAAACGGGCAGTAACGGCCAAGCAACTTGGAGTGGGATGAAACTGCTAGAGCTGTATGACTTGAATGTCACGTATTTGGGCCGAATGGTTAGGGAGATTCCTGGCTGGAACTATTCAAGGACTTCAGACCCTAAAGACATCCGTACGGGCGTCTTTGACGTGAAGATATGCGTCGTTTCTGCCGAAGGGGTGGAGGCCGTCCAAGGAGCCAGCGTCGGGATAAGGAGCGGCGAGACTGACCCCGATGTTAACAGGAGGTCAACGACCCAGAGCGACGGCTGCGTGACCTTCCAGAGACTACCAGGCAACGGCACCAGCTACCAGGTCAACGCGACGTTCCAGCACCAAGTCTTCAACCTCAGAATCGAAAGGACGATCGATTTTATTCTTAACGATGATAGCTATCACAAGACTATTGAGTTGCCGCTCTACCGTCTGAGGCTAACGGTTAACGATAGGAATGGGAGGCCGGTCAGGGACCTAGACGTCAACTTGTGGCGGGGGGAGAGGGCTGGCCAACCCCAGATTTCGCAGAAGAGCGATTCTTCGGGCGTGGTCGTCTTTAGACTACTCCCCGCCGGCAGATACGTCTACGAGGTTGCTTACAGGGGTGACGCGATATACACGGTTGATCCTCCGGAGAACCTTGACAGGAACAGAGATAGGTCCCTCTCTCTACCGCTTACTCCCGTCACGTTGGAGCTCTACGACCAGAAGAACAAGCCTCTCACCGCTTACCCGCCTCCAGGATTTAGGCTGACTATAAGGCTCTTTGTAGACTCGAGGCTATACTTCGAGGCTACTGAGCAGTCCAGCACAACCATCAACGCGGGGTACGTCTATGATGAGCGCGACTATAGGCTGGTCGTCCTGTTCGAGGGGCAGGAGGTCTTCTCAGGGGTCATCAGGGCCGAGGACGTGAAGTCGGGCCGGGTTCAGGCCAAGATACGTTTCGGCGACTTCTCCGTAGCCCTCGACATCGCAGGGCTCTATGGAAACTTGCCGAAAATCATGCAGAGGGCAGTCCTACGGCTTCAGGCAGGGACATACTCTCTACAACAGAGCTTCGGCGGGAGCCTGACCACAGCGCTGCGGGACCAGCCTCTCGTCCAATACAGCTACCAGCTCCTCATCGATGGCTCTGTTATTGGCGAGGGCACGGTGGCCCCGGCACACGGTGAGTCTAGACAGGTGCGGCCGACGCTTTATTCGCTGAGGCTCAACACGTCTTCCCTCGACCAGAGGCCCGTGGTGGGGCGTCTCAAGTTGACGTATGGCAACGAGCTGGTCGGGGAGCTTGAACTCCCTAGGGAGGGTGTGGTTGTGGAGGGGCTTGTCAAGCTTCCGTACCGCTACGTCTTCACCTATGAGGGTGTGGAGGTGGCTGGAGGGACGGTCGAGCAGCAGGACCTCGAGGCGGGAAGATACACCATCGCTGCTGCGGTGGGGGACGTTAGGGCTCGGATCCTCGACAACGCCGGGAGAGAGCCCCTAAGGGGAGCCTTAGTATCCCTAACAGTCGCCACCTACGGTGAGGAAGGGGCGACGGACGAGGAGGGCTGGATCCTCTTCAGGGACGCCCCAATAACTTCGGCATTCCTGACCGTATATTACCAGGGGGTCAAGGTGTACTCCGCCCCAATCAACCTCGTCCCCCAAGCTAGAGAGGTCGTGATAAGTGGGACAGGTGTTTACGACATCAGGATAATGGTTCGGGACGGGGTTGGAGAACCGCTCGGCGGAGCCGAGGTAAAGCTAGCCACAGGTACACTAGTGATCATGAGGCCCTTGGCGGAGAACGCCACAGTGGTTCTCAGCTCCGTGCCTAACGGAACAGCGACTATAACCGTAACCTATCTAGAAGTGCCGGTATACAGCGCGAGCCACAGGATAATGCGTAACAACGAGGAGATAGAGATAGCGGCGAAGGTCTACCCACTCTCACTAGAGATTTATGCTAGGACGAGGGGCGGCACTTCACCGCTCGACGCCGCCACGGTCAATATAATGTCTGAGGAGAGGGTCATGGCAACGCTCACTTCCAAGAACGGGAGGGCCGGAGTGAAGCTTCCGGCAGGAAACTATCTGGTCTACGTGACCTATATGGGAGCCCGGGTTGGTGACCGGCTGGTCTCGCTGACCGGAACCCAGAAGATCGTCGTGGAGACATCCGTATACGAGGTCATCTTCACGGTGCTAGACCTGGACGGAAAACCGGTCGCCGACCTAGATCTCAACATAACTCGGGAGGCCGGGGATGTGGCGGCCCGTATCAGGACAGGTAGCGACGGATCCAGCTCGACCCTCCTCCCCGAGGGAATCTATAACGTCGAGTACGGCGAGGGAGAAGGCCGAAGCAGCATCAAGCTAGGGGTCAACTCAGTCAGGACCTGGACACTACTCTACGGGAACATCCGCGCATACCGGCTCGCACCGCTGATAACCGCTCCCCTGCTCGTGGCCATATCTATATTCGGACTCTACTCATCATTCAAGAGGAAGGCGAGGGCGAGGCCAGCCCAAACGCAGAGGGAGAGCCAGGAGGGTGCGTCAACATGGACCCAGAGGGAGAGGAGAAGGCTGAGGCGAAACGTCTGAGCAGGGGAAGGCAGGTAGCGAGAACCGTTGTCTCCTACGCCATAGTGCTCGGCGCGGCCCTCGCGGCCTACTATCTCCTCGGCCTCTTCCTAAATACTGACACACCCCTAGTCGTCGTGCCCTCAGGAAGCATGAGACCCGTTATAGAGGTGGGAGACATACTCGTGATACAGGGTGTGAGACCTGAAGAGATCCGCGCAGACCCGGTGAGCGGAGACGTGATAGTTTTCTGGCAGCCAGGCGGTAGAGTAAGGATCGTCCATAGAGCGATCGATAAGAACTCCTATGGAGTCGTCACAAAGGGGGACGCAAACGCCTACCCCGACTTTTTCTCGCCGGTTCCCTACAGCCTCATTATAGGTAAGTGGACAGGGATTAAGATCCCCTACTGGACCGGCCTGGGATACCTGGCCCTCATACTAAGGGGCGAGCTCTATCCACCCCTAGGACAAGTCATCTGGATATCCATCGTAATACTTGTGGCGCTATCCTTTAGGGACCTATTCTCCTCCGCAAAGAAGAGATCCGCGCCTTAAGCGCCTCCGCCAGCGCTGAGGAGACGCCGCCACCCCCAAGCCTCGCCGCCGTCTCCACGAGCCTCGAAGCCTCGTCCAAAAGTCTCCGCGCCTCCCCTATCCAGCCCATCGAGATGAAGGGCTCGACTCTGCTTACATGAACCGCGGCCTCGACGAGGCATCCTGCCGACCTGCTATAAGGTCGCGGAGCGGACTGCGCGTACCTGAGCGCGACAGGCTTACACAGCACCCTCAACCAGACTCCCTCCTTAGCGGCGGACTCGACCCTGAACTCGACGACGGCGAGGGCCTCGACCAGCGAAGAAGCATTAACGCAGGTTGCAGCCTCCACATCAAGCCTGAGAACTCCCAAGTCTAGGGCCGCCTCAACGATGTGCTCCGGCGGAGTAATATTCAGCGTGCCGCACATCACGTCTAGCAGGTTTCGACCCGTACGGGAAGACACATGGGGCCTGAGCGAGATCATGCCCCCACCATCCTCGAGTCTAAAACCCATGGCGGCGACGTGGGGCGATCCAGCCAAGTCATTAGTCACGACCACCCCCTCGTAGTGGACCCTCTCCTCAAGCCCTAAGACTCTGGCGACGTCTGAGGGGTCCGCGAACAGCCATCGGCCTCTCAACGCCCACCCATCATAGATAGCCCCGAGCAGGCTCCCAAAAACGATTTAATAAACTGGGCAAGCAATAGCGGCGGTTGCCACCTTCAACGATGTTAGGGCAGTGGCGGATGCTCTAAGGGTGTACGAGGGTGAGGTCCTCGTGAAGAGGATCGTTAATGGGGGCCAATCCTCGTTGATTTAAAGTTGCCTTGTGGCCTAATTCCTATGGTTCGATTTTCCCCTCTCCGTCTGGTGCC
>JAVVGN010000067.1:0-10270 GCA_032249095.1 Candidatus Caldarchaeales archaeon
AGGGCCGGAAGGTGTAAAAGTTTGGCCACACACCCCGCTAGGGATGGCAGGTGTATCCACACGGCCGCTCCAGCCCTCGGGCCTTTTCTCCGTCAGGCTGGAGCGGTAATCTCCTCTCCCATCTACCCCCAAAGCTCCCAGCCCCGACCCGGGAGCAATTCTTCAGGGGGATACAGGCGGGATGGACACTCCCCGGGGGCGCCAAACCGGCGCAGAAAGCATCCCCCACTCCCCTCGGGGGCCATCCCTCATCGGACGGGACGCCCACCCGGCCACGGCCCCGTGCCCCGGGCATGTCGGTCCCGCCCCCACCCAACAACTAAACAGAACAAAGTTAGAGACGTTACATTAAGCATTTAGATACCAAGCCGAAAATAACGGACCACCACCAAAGGACACATAAGACATCAAAGGGACTAATACTACTAAGAGAAATCCACCACACACTAACAAACATTAGGGGGCTTGGAGAAGGAGATAGGCGTCATCAAGAGGAGAAATCTAAACTAAAACACCTATTAGGCATAGAACACGGAAACATACCAATACAGCTAGACTTGTGGGGCAACGAGGTAATATTCAGGGAAAAGGACAGACAACACTATAACGGATATCCAAGAGACAAGACATGAGCCAAGGCAGTGTCAGGTTAAGGCTTTAAATAAGAGATGGTAGGTTCCTATGATCGCAGATCTGGGAAATAGCGCCCTTCGATAGTATTCTAATAACATTTTATCCACTCACCCATCGAGGGGTTGAGTCCGGTGTATCCGGTATTTTCGGTTATCCAGCGTGCGAACGCCTCGGTAGCCTCGGGGTCTCCGTGGATGGCAACCACAACCCCCTTGTCTCCCCGTCTAGACACGTATTCTCTCAGCTCCTTCTGGCCAGCGTGGGCCGAAAGCTTGTACTGCACGACCCTCGAGGACACCGTAACCTCGTCTCCATTAACTGGTAGCTTCCCATCCAACAGCAGCTTCGCCCCCGGAGTATTGGGCGCTTGAAAACTTACGAGGAGGATCGAGGATGTCGGGTCGCTTGCTACGTTCTGAGCATAGTACATCGCCGGCCCGCCCTTCAGCATGCCTGCGGGGGTTATTGCGATGCCGGGCTCCTCGAGGACTCTCTCTCTATCCTTCTTGCCCCTCACTAGTCTGAGCTTTCTACTGGCCTTGCTGAGCAGATCTATCCCGTCAACATACTCCTCGTCATTGAGATATAGTTGGAGGAGCTCCCGCGCCATACCGTCAAGCCAGACATTATCCTTGATGCCGTGCGCATAGAGTATGCAGGCCACCTCCTGTGACCTGCTGACAGCAAAGGCGGGAACAACCATAAAGCCGCCCTGGCCTATGGTCTCCCTAGCCAGGCCAACTATCTTATCCTCGAGCAAATTCCTAGGCTCATGGGCCTCCAGCGCATATGTTGATTCTGTTATCACGACGTCGAACCCAGTCCCAGGATCCTTGAAGCTGTTCAGGAGCCTGGTCCTGATTGGATTAAAGTCGCCCGTGTAGACAAGGGTCTTGTCGGCATTCACAACTATCTGGGCGCTTCCCGGGATGTGTCCTGCGTCGATAAACTGGATTTCAGCGTCCTTGATCCTTATTATGTCTCCATACTTCACTCTCTCTGTCTTGCGGATGAAATTAGTTATCTCGGCCTCCCCGAATGGGAGGTAGTATCCGCTAAGCTTCAACATATCCTTCAGGAGTATATGTGCCTGATTCAGCGTGGCCTCCGTGGCGTAGGTCTTGGGAGCGCTACTCGCGAAGAAGAGAGGGGCAGCGCCGACATGGTCTAGGTGGGCATGAGTTATAAGCACGGCGTCCAAGTCCCTCGGAGACACATGTGACGGAAACATCACCTTATCCTCGATGCGGACACCATAGTCTAACAATAGCCTGGCGCCGCCAGCGGTTTTTACAAGAACCGCCGATCTCCCAACCTCCCTAGCGCCGCCAAGTATCTTAATCTCTATACCCCATCACCAACACTCTAAGCGGTCTTACCACTTATTCTGAACATATCTTACACAGGTCACCGTAATAAACATATTCCCATCATGGGAATATGTGGGGTGGGTGGCTGTGGCTGAGCCTCTCCGCCCAGGTCTATGCCCTGCTCGATGCGTAGAGAAGGTATATGTTCTCATGGTTGATGTTCCTTGGTTGAGAAGGAGGAGTATTTGAAGCCCCCGGTAGCTGCGCTATATGCCGGGCATACGGCGCTCCAGCTCGCCCAGGGGTCCATCGAGGAGGGTCTCCAGGTCATCATTTTTGGTCCCCGCGATAGGTTAAGGCTCTACTCACGGTTTCCTGCTATAAGGACCCGACTCGTGGAGTATTGGGGCGAGGAGACGCTGGATGAGATAGCCTCTGAGGGTGGCGTAATCATTCTCAGCGGCGGCGTGGTCGAGTATCTGACGCCGCGGCTCGTCCTGAATACTCGGGCCCCAGTCTTCGGGCTTCGGGGCTTGGTTGCCTGGGAGTCGGATTGGCGCCTCAAGATGAAGCTTTTAGAAGAGGCTGGGCTGCCTGTGCCGCGATACTTTACCAGCATCGATGAGGTCGAGGGTCTAGTCATAGCGAAGCTCCCGGGAGCGAAGGGGGGCAGAGGCTACATCGTCACCCGATCAAGGAGGGAGCTTGAGGAGTGGGTCAACAAGCATCTGACGAGCGGTGCCTTGGAGTCAGGTGAACAGGTATTTTTCCAGGAATATGTCGTTGGCACAACTATGTATGCGCACTATTTCCAGAGCCCCATCATGGACAGACTTGAGCTCACCGGCTTCGACGTGAGATACGAGACCAACGCCGACGCGGTGAGGAGACTATCTCCAAGGAACGTGGAGGAGCTGAGGGAAAGCTTCGTCGTAACCGGCAACTTCCCTGTTTACCCTCGTGAGAGGCTGTTAGAGGATTTCATCGAGATGGGGGAAAGATTCGTCGAGGCAACCAAGCGGCTCATCCCCCCAGGTGTAATAGGGCCCTTCTGCCTCGAGACCGTCGTGACGGAGGATCTCAGACCGGTGGTCTTCGAGTTCTCGGGACGGATAGTTGCGGGGACAAACGTCTACCTCGGGGGCAGCCCCTACCTGGCTCTATACTGGGGGAGGCCTCTAACAGTGGGCAGGAGGGTGGCGATGGAGATAAGGATGGCCTCGGAGCAGGGGAGGATGGGGGAGGTGGTGACGTGATTTGAGCCTTGCCGTCGCCTCGGTGGCGAGCCACTCCGCGCTAGATGTCTTTGACGGAGCTAAGGATGAGGGGCTGAGGACAATAGCCATATGCAGGAAGGGGAGGGAGCGGATCTACACTGCATGTAGAGAGACAATAGATAGGTGCCTAGTCCTCAGCGACTATAAAGAAATGGTCTCTCCCGAGATACAGGAGAGGCTGATTGAGGACAACTCCGTCATAGTCCCCAACAGGAGCATGGCCGTCTACGTCGGCTATACCCCGATCGAGAGAGATCTTCGGGTCCCAGTATTCGGCAACAAGTTCCTGCTCAGGTGGGAGGAGAGGACGGGCGACAAGAACTACTACAGGCTTCTCGACGAGGCCCGCGTCAGGAGACCAGCGTCTTGGAGGGTTGAGGAGGCGAGAACCGACACACCCCTAATACTGAAGATACAGGAGTCTGGAAGGCCCCAAGAGCGAGCCTTCATAATAGCTTCGAACAAGGACGACCTCTACTCTAAAATTAGCGACGCCCTAAGGCGTGGCATAATCGAGGAGGAGCAGCTCAGAGGCGCCGTGGCGGAGGAGCTAGTACTTGGGGCGCACTTCAACATTAACTACTTCTACAGCGTCGCGAGGGGGCGGCTAGAGATATTGAGCATAGATCGCAGGATCCAGAGCAACCTAGACGGGCTTCTACACCTGCCCGCGAGGCACCAGCTCCAGCTAGAGCTGCCGGTCAGCATGGTGGAGGTTGGGCACATGCCCGCCACGCTCCGCGAAAGCCTGCTGGAGGAGGCTTACAGTATGGGTGAGAGGTTTGTGGAGGCCTCACGAAGGCTCGAGCCACCAGGCGTCATAGGCCCCTTCACGCTCCAGCTTCTAGTCACTCCAGACCTCCAACTCATAGTCTACGACGTGGCCACGCGGATCGGCGGCGGCACAAACGCCCACATGGGCATAGGTGGCCAGTACTCGAAGCTTTTCCTAAGAAAGCCAGTCTCAACTGGGAGGAGAATAGCCATCGAGCTAAAAGAACTAGATAGGGAGGGTCGGCTCAGCGAAGCCCTAACATAGGCAAAGACGCTCAGACGCCCCGAAGACTAAAAAAATAATGCGCCATTATCAATCTACAAGGTTATGGCTGGGGGGCGGAAGGGGACTGGAGTAGCATGGGGGGCCATTTCGATCGTCAACGCAATCTCTACCGGGTTTGGCGCGGCTGTAGGCGTAGACTTCAGAACGGTTGCAGAGGCCACGCCCTGTGAAGGCTGCGAGACAGCCCTGGTTAACAGGGATCAAGTGGGCGACGACTCCCTAGTCCGGGAGGTTGTGGCGACTATTGTGGGAGCCCTGGGGGTGGAGGGTGTGGGCTTCAGAATAGTTACTCGCTCCGATATCCCTATAGCGGTTGGGCTGAAGAGCTCAAGCTCCGCCGCTGTGGCTGTGGGACGAGCGGTGTTGGACGCTCTGGGGAGGCGGATAGATACCCCCCGTTTTCTACAACTGATAGCGGACGCCTCGCAGAGGTCTGGGGTGTCGATAACCGGGGCGATGGATGACGCGGCGGCGTGCATGCTTGGTGGAATAGTCCTAACTAATAACCATGAGCGCAGGCTTCTGAGGAGGGAGCCCGCGCCGAAGGGCCTGGCAGCCGCAATCCTCGTACCGCCCAAGCAAACGTTCACCAGGAGCTTTAGGAAGGAGCTGCTAGCACCCATAAAGGGGCTTGTGCTTGAAGCGTTTAGACTAGCGGAGAGGGGTGACTATTGGGCGGCTATGACCCTCAACGGCCTCCTCCACGCAGCGGCCCTAAACATACCGATAGCACCGATAATCGACGCCTTGAGGGCCGGCGCCCTCGCCGCAGGGGTCTCGGGAACAGGACCCGCAATAGCGGCCGTCGCCGCCTCCGGCGATATCGGGGCGGTGGCGGATGCTCTAAGGGTCTACGAGGGCGTGGTCCTCGTGAAGAGGATTATTAGTAACAGGTCCTACAGTAGTTAGTTCTAGCATCCATGCAGCAGGCAAATCCTTTACTTTTTTTATTACGGAACTCGTCTCCAAGCTATTTAAGCTTCTTCTGAGCATGGTGTATTATGGAGTTTCTGTAGATAGCTCGACTGTCGAGGCTAAGAAGGGGGAGAGCTAGTAGGATATGATGGATTTAAGCATAGGTATGGGACTAAGATACATGTATGCGTAGACAGGGACTCCATGCCCCTAAGCATAATCATAGGGCCTGGGAACGAGCATGACTCTAAGAAGCTTCTAGAGCTTGTAGGAGACCTAGATTGGAAGCCTGAACAGCTCTACGCAGACGCAGCATACGACACGGAACATATAAGGAGGGGCTTAGAATCCATGGATATAGAGCCTAACATACCTGTGAATCCCAGGAATGGTAGGAGGCCTAGACCATACAATGTTGAGCTATACAGGAGGATGAGGCCCGCTGCAGAGAGGCTCTTCGGACGGATAAAATCATTCAGAAGAATAATCATAAGGTATGAGAGGCTAGAATCAACATACAAAGCCCTAGTAACAACAATAGCACCAATAACCATACACCTAAGATACGGAATTTAGAGATGAGTTCATAAATAAATATTTAAAATCGTGATAATCACCGGACATTAGTGAGTGTGGAGGCTCCGTTTTTCGCGGAGGTCATATACCTGAGTCACCTCGATAGACACGTCTGCGGAGACAAAAAACATCCCTTGGAAATGGTGAATAAAGCTTAATGAGAGATGAGTACGAGCTCTGGAGGAGGGTCGTCGAGGGGATAGAGGAGATTGGTCCCAAGTATCCTTGGCTCAACAGGGTTATCTCCCTCGGGCTTGACCGGTTTGTCCGCCGACTCGCCGTACTCTCCGCAGGCAACCCAGTGGGGAGGATACTGGACGCGGGCGCCGGTGATGATATCCATGTCGCCGAGGCAATCACACCTAGGACCTAGCGAGTAATCGAGAATAATGATCCTTACCCCAAAAAATAGCTATATTCGTCTCTCATGTTGATTATTTGAGTCGTGATGCGTGATGCCCTGGGCTAGTGGTCCTCGTCGTAGAGTTTCGCGGCTCGAGGCGCTTGTCGAGTCTAGGGGGCTTGACGGAGCGGCGGTGTCGGGTCCTATGGAGGTCTACTACTTTACTGGGTTCAAGACTAGCAGGCTTATCCTCCCGACGTACCTTTTTCTGAGGAGGGGGAGGGAGCCGGTCCTCCTCACTGGTGCCACGGATAAGGATATCGCGTCCCAGACCTTTGGGGGGGAGATAGCCATCTATGAGAACTATAATCTTGATGAGAGGATGATCGCTTACCAGGGCTTCGTTGCGAGGGAGGCCGAGCGGCTGCTTAAGGACTACTTCAGCGGCGTGCGTAGGATAGGCGCAGACTGGTGGAACCTGCCCCACTCCCTCTACCTAGCGATAAAGAGCGCGGCGCCCGGCTTGGAGATCTCTGATATTTCGACGGATGTCCTCTCGATGCGGATGGTGAAGGATGAGGACGAGCTAGAGCTGATAGCTAGGAGCTGCGAGCTGGCGGACAGGGCATACTCGCTAGCCAAGTCGCTGGTCAACCCGGGCAGGACTGAGGTCGAGGTCTATAGTGAGATACACAAGGAACTCAGCAGGGCTGTCGGGTCCTTCCAGTACTTCGCCGGCGACTTTGTATCCGGGGAGAGGACACTAGAGGTCGGGGGCCCGCCAACCACGAGGCAGATAAGGAGTGGCGAGACCTTCATCTTTGACTTGTGGATAACGACTAGAAACTATTGGTCCGACACCTGCAGGACCTTCGTCGTCGGTGGTAGACCCACCCCTGATCAGAGTAGGCTCCACTCTATATTGCTTAGGGCCATGGAGTCTGGGATGAGGGCTCTGAGGCCTGGTAGGAGGGGTGGAGAGGTCTACAGGAGCGTCTACAACGTCTTCAGGGAGGCTGGATACGAGAGATATTTCCCACACCACGCTGGGCATGGAATCGGGCTGGATGGGCAGGAGCCCCCATTCTTTATTCCCGGCTCGGTCGACGAGCTGAGGCCCGGGATGGTGGTCACGCTCGAGCCTGGCCTCTATGTGCCAGGGATAGGTGGGATGAGGATTGAGAACAATTTCGTCGTAACGGAGGATGAGCCTCGGCTCCTTACGCGGTTCCCGCTGGACCTCTAGTCGGCCGACCCCCTCGCTAAAACTTCCCGCCCCTTATTTCTCTCTGTAGAGCCTCGTATGCCGCCTTAACCTCCTCCACAGCGGCCTCGTCCTCGAGGGTCGTGATGTCGCCCATGGGTTTTCCCAGCGCTAGCGCCTTCATGATCCTCCTCATAATCTTCCCGCTCCTCGTCTTCGGAAGCTTGCTTACTATGAAGATCGACTGCGGCTCTGCTATAGCTCCTATCCTCTCCCGTATCCACCGGCGCAGCTCCCTGCTCGTCTCTTGGCCCTGTGGTGCATCAGCCTTGAGGACCACATAGGCGATGGGGACCTCGCCCTTAATCTCGTCGGGCACACCAACGACCGCCGCCTCGGCTACGTAGGGGTGAGCGACTAGGGCCGACTCAAGCTCATAGGTCCCGAGTCTGTGTCCCGCGACCTTGAGGACCTCGTCTGACCTCCCTAGGACCCAGATGTAGCCGTCCTGGTCCTTTATCGCGTAGTCTCCTGTAAAGAAGTATCCAAACCTAGAGAAGTAGACCTCGTTATATCTCTGCGGCTCCCGCCACATACCAGTCGGCGGACCCGGCATCCCTGGCCACGGCGTCTTAATGATGAGGTACCCTTTCACACCATTCTTAACCGGATTACCCTCTTCGTCCACCACCTCCGCCTCAACACCTGGGATGGGTGGTCCATTAGTCCCCGCCTTCAGAGGGACAAGACTGAGGCCAGGAAGATGAGATATGAGAATGCCTCCGGTCTCCGTCATCCACCAAGTACTGCCGACGGGGCATCTCCCGCCTCCGACCGCCTCGAAGAGCCATCTCCAGGCTGAGGGGTTGATGGGCTCGCCGACGCTATGAATGAGGCGGAGGCTTGAGAGGTCGTGCTTCGTGACGTGCTCTGTGCCTAGCCTCATGAAGGCGCGGACGGCTGTTGGAGAGGTGTAGAAGATCGTTACACCATATCTCTCGATGATGCTCCACCACCTATCGGGTGCAGGATAGTCGGGGGCGCCCTCGTATATCACCTCTGTGACCCCATGCATCAGCGGGCCGAAGACTATGTAAGAGTGGCCGGTGACCCAGCCGATGTCGGCGGTGCACCAGTAGATATCCTCGTCCTTCACGTCGAAAACCCACTTCATTGTGGCGTGTAGCAGTGTGGCGTATCCTCCAGTATCGTGTATTATGCCCTTTGGCTTCCCAGTCGTCCCTGATGTATAGATCACGTAGAGCGGGTCGGTGCTCTCCATTTCCTCGGGTGGAACATACGTGTTGGGCGCGACGTCGCGGAGGAGCTCATCCAAAAACAAGTCCCTGGCGGGGTCGACCGATATGTCTGTGAGACCGATCCGCCTGACAATAACGATCTTCTCAACGGTGGGGCAGTCCTTGACCGCCTTGTCAGCTATATCCTTTGTCCGTATGATGTTTCCGCGCCTGTAGTAGCCGTCAGTAGTGAAGAGGTATCTGGCGCCTAGGTCCTGTATCCTGGATGCGAGGGCCTCAGCGCTGAACCCGCTGAAGACCTGCGTAAATATTACGCCTATCCTTGCCGCCGCCAGCATAAGCACGGGGAGCTCCGGGATCATCGGCATGTAGAAGGCGACGAGGTCTCCGCGTTTAAGCCCCAGCTTTTCCCTCATTACGTACGCGACACGGTTCACAAGCTTCCATAGTTCGTAATAAGTTATGAAACGGGTCTCGAGTGGCTCTGAGCTGCTCTTGGCTGGCTCGCCCTCCCAGATGATCGCTACCTTGTTCTTTCTCGAGCTCTTAACGTGCCTGTCGAGGCAGAGGTAGGAGAGGTTGAGCCTTCCTCCAACAAACCACTTATAAACATTCGGATACTCGCCCTTCTCGACCACCTTTACGAAGGGCTTAAACCACTCCACCTCTCTGGCCACATCTGCCCAAAACTCTTCGAACTTCTCCAGACTCTTTCTATGAGACTCGTTATACTCCTCGATGCTAACGAATCGGTTACGCCAATTATCCAACAGTATCCTCTCGCTGAAGTCAAGGGCCTCGGATACTGCTCCTTCGCGCGACATTCGGAAATATATTCTTTATGCGTCAATATAAAAATATTCGCGGAGAAACATACTTATGCTAACTATTGTATAAAAAAGTAGGAGATGTTGTAAGATTTCAAGATTCTTTGCTACACCGACACTAACATTTTTCATAGGAGACTAAGATGCCCTGTTACTTTGTCGATGAGCTCCTCGGGAGCAGGCCCTATCCCGAGCGCGGTTATTGTACCGGGCTCAAGTTGCGTCAGACCCGCGTCTTGGATAAGCGCAGTCGGTATCCCCGCGGCCTCGGCCTCGTCACGCAGGCTAAAGAGCTCCTCCAGATCCTTCACAGCGACAACAACCTTCTTCTGCCCCTGCCTAAGCCACTCCTCAGCCCAGGCCGGCCTCCTCTTCAGGACCTCCAAGTATGATGTGAGGGACGCGTGGGCTACCTGGGCCGCTGTCTTTCCACGCCCTATCTTGAGATCGCGCCTAACAGCTATCACTTGTTTAAAGCGCAAGCTAAGCGCGAGAAAACACATCCCCACTACACTCTCAAGCCGCCCTTGTTAATATCCCTAAACCCCTCACAGCTGCCTTAGAATTTGGCACGAATCATTTTAGCTACTTTAAGCTTTTATCCCTCAACGATGATTTGTACTTGTCAGTACCTTAGTTTATGTCTCGTATCTTGGATATCCGTATAGTGTTGTCTGTCCCTTTCCCCTGAATACTACCTCGTTTCCCCATAGGTCTAGCTGTATTGGTACGTTGCCGTGTATTGGGGCCACTACTCTTTATATGCGGGGCCGGTGGAGGGTCTTACCCGAACGTGTGAGGGGGATGGAGGGGGATGGTGGTGAGGTTCCACGTGATGGTGAGGCCATACGAGGTAAAGACACAGA
>JAVVGN010000068.1:0-10253 GCA_032249095.1 Candidatus Caldarchaeales archaeon
TCTTAAGCCTCCTCCAAGCAGTCTTATACGAGCCATACTCTAGAGGCATATCCATTCAAACATACAGTATACCATTCAAGACTATTCTATCATCAGCCCTAGGCCTACCAACCCTAGACCTAGGAGGAAGAAAAGGCCTAACGACACCCCACCCAAAATCACTAAGCCCACGAAACTCCATAATACACCATGCTCAGAAGAAGCTTAAATAGTTTGGAGACGAGCTCATAGATAACCCTCTCAATTGTAGAGAAAACGACATCTTAGACCTTTCCAGCCCCGAAATCTTAACTTAAATCTTCTGTACTCATCGAGGCTGCTTTAGTGGTAATGTGGTGAAAGTACGAGAACAAAAACTGATAAGGAATGCTACTCTCACCTTGAGGAAGGGGGCTTCCAGTTGGATAATGACTGGCGTGGATCCATGCAAGAGAAGTTCAAGCACTACGGGGAAAAGTTGGGTTTTAAGGCTGAAATCGAAGTCAAGATTCCGCGAGGGAAGATAGATTGTGTATGGGTGACTAGAGAGCTGGTTGAGTTTGAGAATTCTGTTAATAAAGCCCAAAATGTTGAGAACTTAGTGAAAATATTAAGTCTGCCGTCACAAATGAGGCCGAGATTTCTTGTTCAAATATATAGGAAGTCACTTAGTGATGTTGACCGAGAATATATTGAAGACATCTCAATCAAGCTCCCCATCACAATAAAAATAATAGACGGTGTGGGGAATGACGTCGAAGAGGCTTGTGTGAAACTGATAATAAATTTGTTTAATTGGATAGCTGAATACGCCGAGTTATCCGAGGGCCTTATCAAGAGGTTAGCGGATATTCTCGGAGAGGACAGAATCGTTAAGATATTTCACTACGGCGAACTGTCTCGGAGACACTTGCGATATTTAGGTGATGCGCTCCGCTACCCCAAAGACTACCTGTTGTGGCTTGTGAGCATCCCAATGCAAAAGGACACACATGATATCCAAAATGAATTTAGAGGGTTATAGGAATACGATATTGTTATCATAAGTGATGTGAATCCAAAATATTGCGACTTAGCCAGACTAAAGGGATTCTTAGAGGCTGAAGTAAGGGAGAAAGGAAAATCCTTAATCCTGACAGGCGGGTTTGGTTTAACACGCCAGTATAATGATCTTGGAGAGGAGAATTTGGGAGGAAGGGTTGGAGGAAGATCCAACCGAGAGGTGAAAATAGCGGAAAACGAATTTAATATTGGTGTAGGGTTAACCTTCAAGGGGTTTAATCATTTTAAGCCCAAAAACGCTGAAGTTATAGCCGGATGGGAAATAACTAAGCTCGGTAAAGTAAACGGACCAGCGCTGATAGTCAACAGGGTTGGTAAGGGAAGAGTAATCATTTTCACATCCGATTGCTCTCCATCATTGGGCACACCGTCCATCAAGACAGAGATATTCCAAGAAATGTGGAAACAAATCATGGAGAAGTTCGCCTTACCAAGGAATCATCAGTGAGTGGCCCAGTATGCCAGAACCTACTTCTAGTGTTTTGCCCCCATTCGTTGCTCCTTATTGCTAATTGCATTAACACCTTTTGGATTAAGGAGAAAGATTCCGAGAGAGGGAGTTGATAGATCGACGGGTAATGTAAAAGAGCATCTTACGTCCGTAAACATCTTTCTCACGCTTCTCAATTATTTCAAATCTTTCCCCTAGACGTCTGTCGATCTATGCCAGAACCTACTTCTATCGGAGGTAGAGGGATATCGTTCCGACCATCTTAAGGGCGAAGAGCAGGGAAGTAATCCCAGTCAGTACGCTGAATATCACAGCAATTCCGCCGAGAACTTAAGCAAGCCGGCGAAGTCGAAGAGCGCCCCAGGAATACTCATCTGTGTCATCCCAACCCTCATCTGCTGTCAAGCAGGGCCCATGAGCTTTGGCGTGCCGTGGACAACCATTATGAAGCCGAGGAAAACCCGTAGACAGTAGGGCAATGTACATCGTATGGGCTAGGGGGGCTCAGGGAGTTCCGGAGTAGCGGCTACCATACTCCTCGAAGTGGAGTATCTCCGGAGGCGTTTTCCTGAACACCCCCTCGGCCTCCCCTCCGCGCTATATCCGAAAGCGATGCACACAGCTATCCTCAACTCCTTGGGTATCTTTAGAAAGGCTTTGGCGCCCTCTTCGTCGTGGAACGTTATCGGGCATGAGCCGACGCCGAGGAAATGGGCTGCGAGCATCCTGTTCTGCTCTGCCCTCCCCGCGTCAAACCTGTCTTGGATGTATCTATCGGACACCACGATGACAACTGCGAAGGATGCGTTAGGTAGATGTGAGGCGAACTGTCCATACCTCGAAAGCTTCTCCAGCCGCTCCCTATCCCTGACCAGTATGAACTCCCAGGGCTGCCCGTTCTTCGCACTGCCCGCAGGCCTACCTGCCTCCAAAACCCTGAAGACAACCTCGTCGGGGACAGGCTTATCTAGGTAAAGACGTGCCTCTCTTAGCCAACAACATCCTGTAAGGATCCATGCCAAATCTGTAGACATGCTCTCCATCTATAATCTACTCTTACAAGCGCATGAATGGAGATGCTACGCCGTTTATCGAAGAGTATATGGTGAAGGGCTCTGTTTTGACGCCGCCCATCCCAGGCGAGCCGGCAGGCATGCCTGGCAAGGCTATCCCGTCCACCGCAGGCCTCATGTCCAGAAGCTTTCTGACAGCCTCAAGAGGTACGTGTCCCTCGACAAAATAGCCCTCGACGAGGGAGGTGTGGCAGCTCCAGAGCTGGCGAGGTATGTTAAACCTCTCCTTGACCGCCTGCACATTTTCAGTCAGCTTGCCTTGGACCTCGACCCCAGAAGCCCTCAAGTAGCCGATGTACTCTCCGCAACAGCCGCACTGGGGGGAGTAGTAGACCTCGAAGACTGTTTTGCCCGCCTGTTTCTGGTCGGTCCTTGTCCAGAGATAAACTAGTGCGGCTACAGCTATCGACGCTATGAAGAGTGCTGCGAGCAGGGTCTTTGTTTTCATGTCTGACGCCTCCACGTGAGGGCCAGTAATCCACCCACTATAGCTAGCAATGCACCTACAATAAACCCGCCTGCGGAGAGGAGACTGACGACTGCGAAGACGAGGACAACTGTCCCCCATGTCTGTGCTTGGCTAGGTTTGTTGTAGAGCATGTATGCCGCTGTGACGATGGCGCCTCCTGAGACGAGGCTGACAGCGGAGAAGGCAAGCAGGAAACCCGGCATCCAGCCCCACATCATCCCCCCCATCATCCTCATACCCCACCAGCCCCACATGGGCCAGCCAAGCCACATCAATAATCCTAGGAGGCCGCCCACAAGTATGAGGACGCCGCCAACCAACGACAGAGCGAAGGCTGCGTAAGGCCTCTCTTCAACAGCCAACCTAATCCACCTCAAGCTCCTGAATGAACTGTCCATGCCACGAATGGTACCAGACCTGTCCAGTGTAGCCGTTTACGCTCAGCATGCCGTGGACGACGCCGTCCAACTTATAGTCCATGGTGTAGTATCCGTAGAACCGTGTGGGCTCCTCGACCTCGGCAACGCCTGTGAAGTGGTTGCGAAGATAGTTGAGGGCTATCTCCTCGGCCTGTTCGGGTGAGATGGGCATGTCAGCAGTCGGTGAGGTGTACCATCCCATCATCCCATGATGCATGCCGTACTTCGTGTTCCACATCATGTTTGGGCCCGGCTCAGGTGTGACTACCCCTGTGTAAGGGTTGACAAGAAGCTCAAAAGAGCCAATCCCCGTACCTTCCTCGACGACAACTGCGTAGAAGTTGTCCTGGAACTCCATCACTTCCTTCAGCCTGAAGCCCGGGCCAATGTATCTCTCCAGTATGTCGACCGCCTACTGGATTGTTATCCGCTGCTCCGAGGGTGGAGCGCTCCACCACCCACCCATGCACGGACACCCACCACCCATCACTCCGCTCCACTGCATAGGCATGCCCCACACCGTCCAAGGCTCCTGCATGTATGACGGGTTCCAGGCTGATCCTTGCCTCCAAATCCATTGCGGTAGCGCGTACGCTATCCCCACTATGAGGCCCGTCAACGCGACAACCGCGACGACCAAAACACCCCTGCCCAACCTAACCACCTTGGCAAAAAGAAGGACAAGACTGGGTTAAAGGATTTCGTGAAACAGAAGTGAAACGGTGAACAACGTAAATAGAGGATACGTGCTCTCGTCGCATGCTCGTCAGGTGTTTGTGTGCGCTGTCTCAGGGGTAGGATCGATGAGGCCGTCCCTATCACCTTGCCCTCTTCATCTATGGCTGCCTCTTCAACCTTCTCTTCCGCCAAAACTGAACCCACAAGATACTAGGTAGTGGTAGGAGGGTATAGAGTAGAGAGCAGGTTGACCTGACGTTGAGTAACGACAGGACAACGTGCTTGTACTGGCTTGGCTGAGACCCAGCTACCCTTCGCCATAAACACCCCCAGAATACTGCTAGAGGAGAAGGCCGGCAGACTGTGCAGAATATGCTGGGAGCGGAATGGCGACGGTAACCAGGCCCTAGTTAAGAGTGCGGCGGTGTTGTCCCTCGTCTCTGCAGGAGACGTGAAGTTCGACCTCAAAGCCTTCGACGCCGCTCTACATGTGGCGCTGACCGGTATGCCAACGAGAAGACACTCAAGAACTTTGAACTCGTTTATAGAGAGTTCTGCAGCGAGCGTAGAGATGCCCCGGTCTTGGAGCCACCACGCTTCTTGCCCCACACTACGTTGATGAGGAAGAGGTCTCAAACATAGCGAAGTTCATCGCAGGGCTCGACGACACAATACCTTACAACCTCCTTATATTCACCCACGCTTCCTGATGAATGACGTGTCCATAACTCCGGAGAGCTAGGTCCTGAACCGCTGTAGGGCAGCCAAAAAATACCTGAAGAGCGTCACAGTAAACGACCTTCACCCTCTATCTAAAAAGGCCAACAAAAGATTTAAGCTCGCCATGAGGTAGTTACCTTATATCGCGGAAAACTGAAGTGTAGTGTAGAAAACTTTTTTAAATCTCCATCAGCTACAACGTTAGAATGGTTTTGAAGGTAAAGGTTTGCGGGCTTGATGATTACATGTGTGAGGAGTGTGGCTTTCTCTATCACGAGCTGGAGACTGCGGTGAGGTGTGAGGATTTCTGCCGGAGGAATCATGCCTGCTCTCTCGAGATTACGGCCAAGGCTGCTCACAAGCCTCTTCAAAATCTGTAGGAGTTTAGATGTTGAGAAGAGCGTCTAGGGACAGAGCCCCAGCCCCAGACGTAAGCAGTAGGAGCGCCGCCCCCAATATTAGCAGGTCAAACTCCCAGCCACCTACGCCTGCGATAAAGCCCCGCATAACCCGTCTAGAGTTGGCCACCATCTGTTGCAGCATTTCAGGCGGCGGCGTGAACCTGCCCAGTCTCCCAATGTAAAGAGATATCGTGCCGACCATCTCCAAAGCGAAGAGCAACGCCGCGGCCCTCGTCAACACGCCAAGAATCAAGGCTATCCCGCCGACGAACTCTAGAAGTCCCACTAGGTCGAAGAGAAAGCCTGGGATACCTAGCTGGGATAACCCACCCCTCATCTGCTGCCTCGCCGGTCCCGCGAGCTTGGGTAATCCGTGGACAATCATTATGAAGCCGAGGAAGAGTCGGAGCGTTAGAAGCCCTAGGTCTGTGTATGCTGAGAGGTCTAGCAATACCATACCACTCACCTTTCACCATCAGGTAGAGAGTAGCAAGTATTTTAATTAGTAAGTGGCAAATTTGCTACCAGATGATGGGGACGGAGCTTCGTGACAAAATCTGCCCCATAGTCTCTGCGGCGAAGCTGTGGGGGAGCGTGTGGTCGCTGGTCGTCATAAGCTACTTAATGGATGGGCCTATGGGGTTTAATGAGCTTCTCCGCCAGATACCTGGTCTTAACTCAAAGACTCTTTCAAGGACCCTGAAATCCCTCCAAGCCAAGGGCCTTGTCATGAGAGAAGTTGTGAGTCTCCAACCATTCGCGGTCAGATACTCTCTGACTCCCGCAGCGATGGAGTTGAAGCCCGTTGTAGACGGAATGAGGCGGTGGGGCTATAAATGGGCTCTACAGCACAGACCCTCAAACAAGCCAAGAAGGTGCAATGCGCTCACTCACCTTCAGGACGCAGAGATCTGACGACTCCATAATCAGCGTGGAATGTTCAGCTGTTCTTGGCACCTCACTTTTTCAAGAATACTGTACGGAGCTGCTCGGGCATTTGATTTATCCGCCCCACCAAACACAGTAGTCTAAGTTTTGGCTTCCGAAAACTGTTTTGCATGTGATGTAGCTGCAGGTCCCGCTTAAAGTTGGACGATTGCGGCCTAGTATGGTGGACAAGGCGGCAAATAGGCTTCTTGGTTTTTCCACAGTCTCGCGACAGGGCCAAGGCTCTTCATATATCTCGACGAGTGCCTCTGGCAAGAAATGAGAGGTGTAGAGGGACGCACAAAAACAAATTATCCTTGCCTCATGCAGGATTCTTCAGCCGCGCCCAAACTCCAAGGGCCTAAAACGCTTATATCAAAGGAGCAGGATCGCGTAATTTTGGGTTGAACGACGCTCAGATTATGCTTAGATGCGAGAACATCTCGAAACGGTTCGGATATGTAGAGGCTTTAAAATCAGTCAGCTTTGAACTATACAAGGGGGAGGTGCTAGGGCTGGTAGGGGATAACGCCGCCGGGAAATCAACGCTATTAAAGATAATCGCGGGATACTACAAGCCTGACTCTGGGAAAATATATGTTAACGGAAAGGCCGTCTCGTTTAACTCGCCACTCGAGGCAAGACTAGCAGGAATCGAAATGGTTTATCAGCAGCTATTGCTAGCACCGAACCTTAGCGTAGTGGACAACATCTTTCTTGGTAGGGAACGTCCACTCCTTTCATTTCTTTTAAACAGGGGGGTTATGAGGAGAAAGGCGGCTGAAATATTGAATAAAATCGCGGGAGAGAACATTCCGATTGACAATAAAGTCTACTCTTTATCAGGGGGTCAGCAACAAATCGTGGCCATTGGGCGTATCTTTGTTTCTAATCCCAGAATAGTTTTGATGGACGAGCCTACCGCATCCCTGTCTGTTAAATCTTCAGAAAGGATACTGGAAGCTGTCGAAGAGCTCAAGGACGCAGGCACTTCAGTAATATTTGTCAGTCATAGGCTTCCCGATGTTTTGAGGGTTTCTGATAGAATAATGCTGCTTAGGAGGGGACGTAAGGTGTTCTTGAAAAATAGCGGCGAGTTAACTCAGGATGACATCATACGTGGAATGGTGGCTGAGTAGCAGTTCACTCGCTATCGTCTCACGCGCCCCCTCTTCAGAAAGTCTATTGATACTGCCACCGCAAGGAGAAAACCAATGATAATCAGGTGTAAATAAGGAGAAACGTTCATCACGACTAGACCGTTCTCTATCACTGTCATCAGAGTGACGCCAAGCAGCACCCCTAAAGGAAGCCCCTCACCTCCAACTAAACTAACCCCACCTAATACACTAGCTGTTATGGCCTGCAACTCGTATCCCACGCCTATTCCGGGATATGCTGAGCTTAACCTGGCAGTTATAATCACACCCGTCATGGCAGATAGGGATGAGCTCATAGAGTAGCAAAAAACTCTTACCCTCCTTACTTTGATCCCTGTAACTATTGCAGCCTCCAAATTCCCTCCCACAGCATATATGTGGCGGCCTAATATGGAAAGACTAAGTATTACGAATGAAATGATCAAAAAGCCGATCATCAGCAGCATCGGTATTGGGATCTCAGCTATGTTCCCGTTTCCTAAAAAAATGAACTCGGGGATCTGTGCCTTCGTGAGAACTATAGGATATCCTCTGGTCCAGAACTGTGATATTCCTCTTAGGACTAGCTGTGTTATTAGAGTGATTAAAAAAGCTGGTACTATTTGCGGGAGCGGAGGGGAGAAGTGTGAGACGAATAGTCCGTGGAGAACTCCTATAACAGCCGCAATCAGAATAGTTGCAATAACTGCAATCACCCAATTCAACCCGATGTTCTCGATGAGGTGAGCCAAAATTAGACTTGAGAAAGCCACGACCGATCCTATAGACAGGTCTATCCCTCCACTCAGTAGCACAAACATTACACCCATTGTCATGAAACCATATGTCCCTATCCATCTACCAATGTTTTGAAGATTAGAAACTGATGAGAATTGGGGCGCCACTTGAGAGAAAAAAATAGCTATTAAAACTGTCGCAACAATCAGAGTAACCTCGGGCCTTAATGCGAGTTGAGTTAGGCTAAGCGTAAAGAGATTCTTTTTCATAGCCATTGCTGAGAACTAGTGTCGAAAAATAAAAACATATTTTAAGCTACCTAGTCTGGCGTCCAGTCTACTGGTTCTCCTCTACCAACGACTTCGTTATAATAATCCCTAAGGTTCGCCTTTTTTACTATATCCACTCCCGTGTCGAATATTTTATTTGCCGGGTAGCGAGGTATAAAGAAGCGAAGGGCCGACTCTCTTCCCCACATATTCATCAATGCAAGCAACTTAACTCCGTAGTAGCCCATGAAATACTGTCTCTGCGCGATCGTAGCATAGACGATCCCCGCCTTTATTGGCTCTATATTCTCCTTCGTAGCGTCGAATTCGACGATAGCGATCTTTCCAACTTTACCAGCCTCCTCTACGGCCCTAGCCCAGGCAGGACCGTTATATGCGTAAACTCCGAAGGCTCCAACGAGGTCTGGGTTCGCCGCTAATGTCGCTGAGGCCAGCTCAAGGGCCTTTGCAGCGTCCTCATTATCTACTACTGGTTCTAATACTTTGTATCCTGCCGGCTCAACAACGTCTTTAAAACCTTGCATCCTTTCAAGGGAGTTTCGCGCTGTTATTGATCCAGTCCCCATAGCTATCTTCCCCCCAGGCTTTGCAAGCCCCATAGTTTTCAAGGCCTCGAGCATCGCTTCTCCTGCAGCTCTTCCAGCCATGTAGTTATCTGTTCCAAGATAGGCGAGCCTATCACTCGCAGGGGCGTCTGTGTCTATTGTTATTACGGGTATTCCTGTATCTAAGGCTCGCTTGATTGCTGGTTTGATGGCGTCGGGGTCTGAGGGAGCTACAGCGATTCCAGCGTAGCCCTCTGAGATGTAGTTGTCCATGGTTCGTAGCTGTGCTGGGACATCCTCCTTAGTCGGCACCCAGAATGTCACAGTCACGTCGAGCCCAGTCCCCTTAAGCTCCTCACCCGCCTTAGCCGAGCCTTTATCGACGACTGACCAGTATGGGTGCACCGACTTCCCTATGACGCCGATCTTCATGGACTTTGCAGCAGGCCCAACAGTCTTTGTTACGGTGGTAGGTACAAGACTTGTGCGAACCTCTGTCCTTACAATCGGCGGGGCTGTTGATGTCCCGGCCAGATACCCACCTATCCCGGCTACTACCCCAGCGACTACGACTCCGGTGGCAACTTTTGCGGCGGTGCTGAGGGCCTCCCTGCGGGACAGGTTTCTTCTAACAGCCTCCTTATCACGGGCTTTCATGCGACATATACGGTTGAATGTACTTCTATAAATATCTTCATGCACCTACTTAAAAAACATCGAGACTCCGGGTCAACAAACCACATAATCGGTTGCCACTATCTACCCGGCCTCGTTCAAAAACCGCCTTGAAGTAGCGTCCATCATAACAGTTCAACTTTTGTAATCTTCGCAGCTGAACTCTATGGTAAACCCTCAAAAGACAAACAGACGAGTCGACGTACCGCAACACCTATAAAACAGCATCCACCTAAACATGGCAGGCACTCTGCTTAGCCTCGCCCCGGTAGCTCAGCTGGGAGAGCGCCCGGCTGAAGACCGGGAAGCCGTGGGTTCGAGTCCCACCCGGGGCAAGATCTATATAAAGCTTCTTGTAAATACTTATATAAAAAATTATGTATAAGGAGAGTAGGTAAAGAAGCCCACAGACGTGGTGAACTGGTAATTATGAAAAAGGGGAGGGTGGGTAGCCTTCCGGCCCTCCTCAAGTACTCTTCAAGTCGTTCCTGCTTCCTCCTGATAGTAAACCCGACGTAGCGGTAGAAATTCATGTTACCTTTGACTCGAATGTAGAGATAGTAGATCTCTTTTTTATACCTGTAGTGTTTTTCGCCTCTTACGACAATAAAATATCTTTCCTTGCAATCCAAGAGGTTTCGGCCCCATTGCTACAATATTAAATCTTCTCCAAAGCTGCCTTGTGGC
>JAVVGN010000069.1:0-9950 GCA_032249095.1 Candidatus Caldarchaeales archaeon
GGACATATAGTATACCGTTCAAGACCATCCTATCATCAGCCCTAGGCCAACCAACGCTAAACCTAGGAGTAAGAAACGGCCTAATGATCTCCCACCCACCATCACTAATCACCCTAAACCTCATAATCCACCAAACTCAGAGGAGCCTTGAATAGTTTGGAGACGAGTTCTAGAATAGGCTTGTGGATGAACTAGGTGTGGGTGGTAACTTCGTTGCTATGGAGGCTCTGGCCGAGCTGATAACGTACCTAGATCCATCTAAGGGGTTCAGGAAGACAAGCAACCTGTTAGGGCTGTTTAAACCGATTCGCGAGAGAAGGAAGATCTATAGCGGGCACTTGAGGCGTGCTTTGCAGAGGCTGACGGTTTCAGCAAACAACACCGCATCATTTCAACTGACCGCGAGGATGGAGAAGGAGATCCTCTCAAGAGTCTGGAGGATTTATAGGCAGGAAGCCCTTGGGAGGCTGGCCATGCCGGCGCAGGGATAAAGCCCGGAGGCCGGTATGATCCCTCGATTAACGCGCACCCCATTGTCGGGTGCTGTGATGGGTATTTTAACGTCCGGCCTCCTCTAGGGTTTCCCAGATGCCGCACGGATGGCCAGCCAACCCCCTCCCCCACTCTTTCCCCCTTCATGTTTATATGGATGTGAGTTCCGAGGGAGGGTCCTTACCCGTCAATTCCACGAAGAGTTCCCGCGCATAAGTACGCCTCCGACACCCCGCCGAAAGGGCCCTCCAGGGCGAACCGATTGATAGATTTATATGCAAATAATGAAGGTTGATACAGAGAGATGGGGTCAATAATAGGCCGCAGGTCCGAGGAGCTCGAGGCCATTAACATGAACTTGAAGAATATATTGGAGCGGCTTGAGGAGCTCGAGCTTAGACTCTCGGAGGAGGTCCGGAAAAGCGGAGCCGCGGAGTTGGGCGATATTAAGTCTTCGCTTGAAAAGCTTTCCCAGCGGGTCGAGGCCCTAGCCACTACTCAGCCGGACTACCTCGTCGACAGGTTCCTCGAGGGAGTCGCAGTCCTTAAGTCACTTGTCTCCTACCTATCGATCTTTCAGGAGCAGCAGACGGAGCTCAGCAGGCTCTTGGAGTTTCAGAAGGAGCAGGTGGATGTGCTGGAGAGGGCTAGGAACGCGATAATCCGGGAGAGAGAGGAGCTTGAGCAGGAGAGACGGAACCTCGAGATATTGAAGCAGGAGCTGTCATCCCTTAAGGAGAGCGTGGAGGAGAAGGAGGCCGCCCTACGCGGTTTTGAGAGCGAGGTCGCTGCATTGGAGGAGAAGAAGACTGAGCTGGAAAACAGCATTAAGGAGCTGAAGGAGACCTATCTGGCCACCCTTCAAGCCGCCTCCCAGCAGATCGATAAGGTTGTGAAGGAGCTCGATAGAAAGTTCAAGATTAGGGAGGCCCGTCTCGAGAGGCTGGTGAGACTTGAGGAGAGGAAGAGGGAGGAGATAGCCAAGCTTGAATCAGCTAAAACCATGATGGAGGAGTATAACAAGCAATTCTCACAACTGGCCGAAGAGGTTAGGCGGCTGGAGCGTAAAAGGTCGCAGCTCCTCCAGGATATCAGTAAGCTTGAGTCGGAGCGGCGCGAGCTCGAGAGGATTAAGCAGGAGCTCCGAGGAGGGATACTTAGGGGCCTCTCCTAGTCCCTCTCGAGCTTGACGTATCTCTCAACTATATCAGCCATGTAATCTAGTATGCTTAGCCTTTCATTTATCTCGGCAAGAATCTCCTCCATACTGGCAAGCCTAGACTCTAAGCGCGAGATCTCCTCCCTCAGATTTGACAGAAGCTCTTTTAACTCAGCGCTCTCGAGTGGATCATGCCTAGAGGCCACTTTCTTCGCCAGGGCCTCTATCTTTTCATCCTGTTCGAGGAGACGCGCAGTGATCTTTTCGAGTGCTTTGAAGGTGCTGTCAAACTCGGGGACGCGGCCACGGGGGGTCTCTATAGCGTCAACCACCACCTCTTCCTCTTCCGCGCCAACGTCCGCCCCCTCTCCTTCCCCACTCATTCGAGCGTCACCTTACACTTAGGGCATACCGCCTTGGTGTTCTTAAGGCTAGTGTAGCAGTCGGGGTGGAAGTTGGCGCCGCAGTTCTCGCACTTGAGCGGCTCGACGCCCTCCTCGATCTCTAGGAGGCATGCGTCGCACATAGGCTGCCCCCACTCCCAGCGCCCCAAGACCCGTCCAGCCTTAACCTTGAGCACAGAGGCCCTACTCGCTTGAGACTATATAAAGAAATTACTCCACAGCCTGCCGAAGGGCTGGGGCTAGGGTATTTATCCTGGAGGATGGAGAGACGGGCTTCATGAGGATGCGTCCCAGCCGCCTACACCTGATAGCGATGATATTCCTTACTCCATAGGTATACATGAGAAAAGGGAGAGAAGGGGGGAGGGGGTTGGCTGGCCATCCGTGCGGCATCTGGGAAACCCTAGAGGAGGCCGGACGTTAAAATACCCATCACAGCACCCGACAATGGGGTGCGCGTTAATCGAGGGATCATACCGGCCTCCGGGCTTTATCCCTGCGCCGGCATGGCCAGCCTCCCAAGGGCTTCCTGCCTATAAATCCTCCAGATTCTTGAGAGGATCTCCTTCATACTGTGTCTTTATCTCTTATGGCCTCGCAACTATGTGGAACCTCTCTATCTGCTCCCTCTCTAGGACTATCGAGTTGAGTGGTGGTGGGTGGTAGATTCTCGGCGGTTTTTCTCCAGCAGTGGCCTCGTATATTAGCCACCTCAGCGTCTTGAGTGAGGGTATCATCCATGTCTTCAGCCTCCCATCATACTCGTTCTGCACAATAATGATTCCGTCCGGGGTCGGAGTAATGTTCAGAACCCTCTCCACTGCAACCTCGATCCCCGAATCAGTCACCACCATCTTCTCTCCCCATGTTTTCACCCGTTTCGGAGAAGAACCCCCCACCGGCCCCACATATAAAGAGTAGTGGCCCCAACAATCGGGCCATCATCAACATAGACCCACTATACTCAAGAGAACTACTGCCAAGATAAATAAAGACCTCAAAGAGACTAATACTACTAAGAGAAATCTACCACTCACCAACAAACATTAGGGGTTTGGAGAAGGAGATAGGAGTAGTAAAGAAGGAGAAATCTAAACTAAGACACATACTAGGCATAGAACACGGAAACATACCAATACAGTTGGATTTGTGGGGTAACGAGGTAATATTCAGGGGGAAGGACAAACAACACTACACGGATATCCAAGACCAGAAAAGAATCCTTAAAAGCTGGGCGTGCCGAGAAGTGTTGTGCAGCAGGGATATTACCTGATTCCTGGCGCAACCACCGTCGGGATAAAGGGTGTTGACGGTGTCGTACTTGGATCTGAAAAGCGTCTATCATACGGTAACTTCGTCGTCTCCAAGAATGCTAGGAAGATCTTCCAACTCACGCCTAACGCGGGCGTGGCGTGTGCGGGGCTCGTGTCGGACATGCAGGACATCATTAGGGAGGCAAAGGCCCTCATAAACCTCTACATCATAGAGGAGGGCCGTCTGCCAAAGATAAACACGGTCGCTAAGATAATCTCAAACTATCTGTTCGGAAGCAGGTTCTTCCCATATTTCACCGAGACAATAGTCGGAGGTGTTGACCCGCTCGGGCCGCACATTTATGTGCTCGACCCTCTCGGCTCCATTATTGAGGACGAGTTCGCGGCGGTGGGGAGTGGCGCCGAGATAGCTTCCGGCGTTCTTGAGACATGGTATAGGCCTGGGGCAAGTTTGGAGGAGCTGAGGGAGTTGGCGATCAAGGCCGTTAAGGCCGGTATGGCGAGGGACGCGGCCAGCGGGAACGGGATTGACATCCTCGTTTTAGGCCGTAACAACTATGCGAGGCTGGAGGCCGTCCCTGTTTAATCTCAAACCCGTTTAGCATCTCAGAATCGGGTAAAACTAATGAGGTGGTATAACGCCATAATATTGTAGGTTAGATGAGGCTAAACACACTACACATACGGCTTCTAGCCTATTTATATGAGCAGAAGGGCTTCAGCAACAGCGTTCACACAACAACCCCCATTCTCGCCCGATATCTAGGGACCTCGCAGCAGTCTGTCTCCCGAATTATGATTAATCTCGAGAAGGAGGGCCTGATAGAGAGAAGGATGGTGGGGCGAAGCTGCTTCGTTAGGTTGACCGGCAAAGGGGTTAACGAGCTGTCCGAGCTTTACACGGAGCTTAAAAGGGTCCTAGATAGGCCCATCGAGGTCGTTCTAAATGGCCGGGTGTTCAGTGGGCTTGGAGAGGGGGCATACTATATCTCGCTGCCTTGGTATAAGAACCAGATCCGCGAAAAGCTAGGATTCGACCCGTACCCAGGGACCCTCAACATCAACCTACTCTCGTGGGACGCGATCCAGAACAAGCGCCTCGTATCCAGATACGCGGATATAATAATCGAGGGCTTCAGGGACCAGCATAGAAGTTATGGAGGGGCGCGCGCCATACTCGCCACATTCAACCAGAGCGACATCTGCGCGATCTTGTTTATCGAGAGAACACATTATGGCGAGAACGTGATAGAGGTGATCTCCCCAGTCTATTTGCGCGGAAAGTATGGATTATCAGACGGGGACAGGGTTGAGGTCAAAGTGTCTCTGCCGACCGCCCCTGTAAAGCAGGAAAGCGGCGTGACGACACAGCAGCGAGAGTAAGCAGCCCGTTCGCCGACCACTACCCATCAGCTCCGCCAGAATCTAGCAGAAGAATCCGCGCAATATTTCCGCCCTCACTCTCCTACCTAATGTATCGTTTTCCTTGTAGGATGGTATTGCTTGTGGGTGTAAAGGAGCTGTCGGCCTGTCGGGGGTCGGAATGCTATTTATTGAGGCGGGTTGGACGTGCTAATTGATGTCTGAAGCCTTCAGTAGGGCTGAGGAGTGGGTTAAGCAGCAGCTCAAGCAGGGGATGGATCTGGCCTCTATCCAAGCTGGATTCCCAGGCTTCAAAGACGGCGCAATAAGCGTGAATAGGGTGATATCCGTTGACCCGCTCCTCTTGGGCTATTTCGACGAGAAACTCGCACTCAAAATCACTGAGGATGTCATCAGGGCTGTATGGAGGGTCGCGAAGCTACATGGGCTGAATGTTTACACTGCGTCCCAAGAAATCCGGATAGTTAAAGACGGGGTCCTTTATGGCGTAGTAAGGCAAAACGGATTCGCCGCCGGCAAACCCGCCCTCTTCGCGGACCTCGCATCCATGGTTTTTGGGATTGGGGGTGCACCATTGGCTAGGGTACCTGTTAAGGATAGCTGGCTCGGCTCCTTAGCAACCTTGATATCGGACAGAAAGGTTGTCGAGGCATTGTTTACTGTGATTCTCGTTGTTCTTCTCCCAACAACCCTGGCAGCCGCCTCCCTACTGATCACGCCCTCAATATTTCTCCCCGACATAGGCCGCGTCGCCGCGGTCCTGCTCCTACTATTGACCACGATCTATATAGCCAAGCGCTACATAGCCGAGAACATTAGGACGAAGTAGACGAGCTAGGCGCGCCGTCAGGGACGCTTAGGAAAGGTTGACCATCTCCTATTTTGACCTGTGCTCAGCCACGAGTCTCGTGAGTATCGTCACGGGAGCGTCGGTCTTTATCGAGGAAGGGTCGTAGTGGGTAGCCGAGGCTCTGTAGCCGATCTCGACGAGTTTTTCGAGAATCTCACCGGGCCTTGGAGGAGAGGTCTTAGCCCTCCTGGATAACTCGCTGATGGGGTAGGACCAGGGTATGTCTTGGAGTTCTCGGTCCAGTCTGCGAATCAAACTTAACACCTCACTATATGTGTCGTCGGACGCGAGCTCGGATGTTAGGATCCTCTGGATGATAGCACCGTCGGTCAGGGGCCCCAGCCAGATTGGACCGAGTGGAACGTTTTCGTGGCCACAGATGGAGCAGCTTCTGCTCCAATCCTCTAGGCGTTCAAGTTTCATGGTGTTGAGGCAGCTTCTGCAGTGGGCGAGGTGTCCAGTCATCCTTGAGGCTGCGTAGGCTTTGCTTTTGCCGCGCTCAACCCTGAAAAAGACTCTTACGAAGTGCCTGTATGCAGCTGAGACAACGGGTGTAGCTGCGAGGCCTAGGCGGCTAGAGGCTCTGACGACAACACCTGCGAGTGCCCTTATGGCGACTTCTTTGAAGAAGACGGTCTTGCTTAGAGTTAGGCCATATCTCCAGTATGCTGTCCTGCGTGAGGATCCCGAGAGTGCGGCCAGGTCTGTTGCCGAGACGCCCAAAAGGCCATTCCTCTCCGTGGCCCTCAGGGCGGACTCTAGGAACCTGATCGGCGAACCAAAGGGGTCTATATCGACATAACATGCCCTCCCCTCAAGCGCAAGCCGCGCCAACAGTAAGTTCGCATCACTGTGCTCCACCCTAAGCCTTTCAGAGAGACCATTTAGGCTCGCGTTGATGCGCGAAAGGGCTACAGCCCAGGGATTAATGTCTCCCGCGACCCCCTCTCGCGCCACATTAGTCTCAAGCAGCAGTCTTACGGCCCGAGCTCCGGCTCCGGCAAGGGGCTCGGCGAAGAAGCGGCAGCCGGCCCCCCTGAAATAAGCGTTTACCGCCAACACCGCTAAGTCCCTCGAGGCCTTCGAGGCTGGATTATAGAATGCGGGCATCTTGGAGGAGGCTGGCATTTCCTCGAATAATGGGACTAAAAGCTTCGCGGCACCCTCAACGACCATCTTAGTCTTGAATGGGATCTCTGAGGGGCCAGACATCAGTTCATCGAGCCTTCCCCAGTAATGCGGCAACTCTCTCGGCCGTCCGTATTGCTTCTCCCCTCCTAACAACGATCAGCTCCCCTACCCCTTCTCTCACCGCCATAACCAAGGGATCTTTAGAGTAGTAGTGGAAAGTTAGGAGAGCCCGCTGAGCCTCGGAGAGGACCCGCCTAACCCTTGACCTAAAGCCATCGCTCAGAAGCTCCATAGGCCCCACCTCGTCGATCACAACCACCTCGCCCGCTTCAAGCGATCTATCAACGGTATCTGACAGAGCCCTCTCCAAGTTCTCCAAGTACACAACGTAGCGGCCGATCCTAGGCCCGCCATGCGCCTCAACCCTCGCCAGTGGTGTTACTCGACCGAGTCCGAGCTCGACTATGTCGAAGCCAATCCTGGCCGCCCCCTGCCGCACTTCCCTCGTCACAAATCCTCCCACAGGAATCCCATCCCTAGAGAGAAGCTCCGCCGCCCTCTGGGCAAGGGTTGTCTTCCCTGAGCCTGGCGGCCCAGTCACCCCCACTATGAGGCGTGCTAACCTCCCCTTTACGCGGTTTAACTCCTCGCTCTCCAACCCTACATATCTCTATACATGTCCTTGAATATCAAATCCTCTAGATCCCTGATTGGGACCCTGACCTGCTGGGCTGTGTCCCTATCCCTCACGGTCACGGTGCTATCTTGGAGCGTCTGGTAGTCGATTGTGACGCAGAGGTTTGCTCCCACCTCATCATACCTTGCGTATCTCCTTCCTATAGATCCACGGCTATCATACACCACGTAAAGGGGGAGCCTGCTGTTCCTCAAAAAACCATAAACTTCACGAGCTTTTGTCACGAGCTCCTCCTTATCCATGAGGGGCAGGATAGCGGCCTTTATGGGGGAGATGGGCCTGGGCATCCTAAGGACTGGCCAGTCCCGGGCCCCCTCGGTATACGCGAACTCAAGAATTGTGTAAAGTATCCTCTCAATGCCGAATGAGGGCTCAACAACGTGGGGCACGACCTTTCTGCCGTCGTAGTCTACGGTTAGATCCTCGCCCGAATGGGTCGAGTGCACGGTCAAGTCATAGTCGCGTCTATAAGCATTACCCACGATCTCCTTCCAACCGAAGGAGAATCCGACCTCCAGGTCGAAGTTGCCGCCGGAATAGTGGGGGGTCTCCTCGGGGAGAAGGTGTCTAAACCTCATACTCTCAGGCGGGATTCCGAGGGACTTGAAGAATCTAACCTCCTTCGCGAGGTAGTAGGCTAGGTAGCGGTTAGGCACAATCCCCTCCTCGTAGGCGTCGGTTGCCCTAATCACTATAGGCTCACTCCCACCCTTCAGCTGCTCCTCCCTAGTCAGGATCCGAATCTCTGTCCCCCCAATCTCTTGAAGTCCTGAGGGGCCTTGATCATCGCCGGGAGGTATGAAGACCTCTATTTCCATCTGGCTGAACTCCCTGAGCCTGATGATTGATTGGCGCGGTGATATCTCGTTTCTAAAGGATCTTCCTATCTGCGCCACCGCGAATGGCAGGCGGGCCCTCATTGCGTAGACTATCCTCTTGAAGCCTATGAAGATGTTTTGGGCTGTCTCGGGCCTCAGAAACGACACCTCCTCGGCTCCGCCCACGGTTAGCCTGAACATTAGATTGTGAGGCTTTATCTCGGAAAGCTCCCCGCCGCAGTGAGGGCACCTTACTGCGAGCTGAGCCACAAGCGCAGCCAGTTCCTCAATTTGCTTCCCCTCGACTCTCACGCCCCTCACCTCCTCAATCAGTTGGTCAAGCCTGTAGATTCTCCTGCAGACAGAGCACTCCGCCTTGGGATCCGTGAACTTATCCGCATGTCCCGAGGCCTTGAGGACGCTGTAGGGGAGTATGAGTGCGCCGTCAATTAGATATACCTCGTATGAGTTTTCGCGTTTCACGAACTCGTCGATCCAGTAGTTCACCAAGTTCATCTTCATGAGGGCTCCTAACGGCCCGAGGTCATAGAAGCCGGCTGGTCCCCGGTAAATCTCGGCCGTGGGGTAGAATATGCCTCTTCTCAGGGCCAAGCTAGTAACTTTTTCGAATAGGCTCTCCGGCATCTCCCTCAAAAGAAAATACGCGGATAATATAGATGTCTAACCACGGAGAACCGCATGCCCATCCTCTACGACTCTAAGCGGCTTCATGATGTGAGCTCTGCGTTGCAAGATGGGCATCTATTTCCGAGATCTATCCATACATTCATGCAGTCCCTGTGGAATGTTGCCCCGCACCCCTTACAGGCCGCTAGCTCTCCGCTAGGAATAGTGTCGCCGCATATCAGGCAGTTCCCACCCGTAGGTGCCTGGCCGCTTGGCTGGCTCGGTATGTGCTGGGCTGTCTCAACCCTCGTTGTCTCCTCCCAGACCTCCGGGACCTGAACCTCCTGCCCCTCAACACCCCCCTCGCCTGGTCCGCGGGCCAAATCAAGCTCTTGCGTCGCCCACGAAGGAGGCGGCCCTAAATATACAGTGGACTTGGTCCTAATGCTGGCCACCGTCGCTAGAACCGCACTCCCGGTGATCGCCACGCCTGTTATGAGGGCTCCGAACATCCCGAACTCCGGTGTATATGAAAGCTGGAAGGAGGGTAGCTTGACTAGGTATGTGTATAGGGGGGAGAAGAGCGCGAGTCCTGCTGAGGTGAAGGAGAGTGTTGGAAGAACGACTCTTATCTTGGAGATCTCCCTAAGCGAGCTGGAGAGGATGCCCGCCACCCCCGCGGTGCCTCCTGCCACGAGAGATATTATGAGGGGCTCGCTGAAGGTGTAGCCTGAGATCAGGCTACGGCCAACGTTATCATAGTTTATCGAGAACCAGGTCAAGAGCAGGCTTAGCGAATGGATGGCCCCTAGAAACGATACCATGGCGCCTATCCTGCTGAACCTGGCCAAAGCCTCACTGACCTGAGTAATCATAGACAAACCCTATAGCATCTGCGCGATATATATTATTATGTTGCCCCAAGCTCTGACCGGGTACTCGAAGGCCGCGACCTCCCGCCCTAAAGCAGCATCGCCTAGCCCCAGCGCCGCGCCGGAACGAGCCGATCCACTCTCCTCACCTGTTCTTAGTTAGGTCTCAGTCTTTTATAACACTACGCCGAAGGGGATTAATAAAGAGATTTTGGTCATTTGTTAGTCTGGTCTTGGGTATCC
>JAVVGN010000070.1:0-9882 GCA_032249095.1 Candidatus Caldarchaeales archaeon
CACACCAACAAACATAAAAGAATTAGAGAAGGAGATAGGCCTCATCAAAAAGGAGAAATCTAAACTAAGACACATACTAGGCATAGAGCACGGAAACATACCAATACAGTTGGACTTGTGGGGAAACGAGTTAATATTCAGGGGAAAAGGACAAACAACACTATACGGTACCCATGCTAGATATGCTTACCCGCTCTCATCACGCCAAAAAACTGAAAAAGAGACTAGTATGTAAAGTTGTAAGGGGGGCCGCCGACTACCGCTTGCTTGACCCCGCGCCTAGAAGTCTTCCTTGATGATCGTCTTCCTATTGTTTGCCTTGCAGCGCTCAACAGCCCTCTGTATCGCCTGCCTGACCACGGCGTCGAGTCCCTGCAGGGCGTCGCTACTCAGCCTATAGCCCTCTGGCAGCAGCTCCCTCACCTTGGACTCCACGATTACAAACTCTCTGGGCATGCTTTCGCCTAACTGTTATTGGGGGGGAATTTTAGCTTTATCAGGGCGGTTTTGGGGCGCTTTAGAGGGTATTACGCTACGAGTGGGGGCTTACAGGTTGATGGGCACGTTTGTCACGCCGTTTATAAGCTTTGTGGCGGGGGAGACCGGCTCCACGAGGCTCCTGAAGAGCTCTGGCACCTCAGTATGTATAGGTATCAGTACCTTGGGCCTGATCGCGGCGATAATCTCTCTGAGCTCCCCCTGGCTGGCATGCCCAGACGAATGGATCTGGGCCGTAATCATTCCCATCCTCAGCGCCCAGTTGTCGATCCTCTCCCTGTCAATCTCCTGCTCCTCGGTATGCGGCTCGCTGGTCGAGTAGATCAGTATCGAGCCCTCGGCAGGCCTCATGTAGAGCAAATCGAGGACTTCGTCGGGAGAGTTAAGAACGACCAGAAACTTCTCTTGGGACCTCCCCACATCCACGTCTCTGAGGATCGCCTCCCCCTCGCCTGAGAACCTCTCGATGAGTTCCTTCTCCCAACCCCTGTAATCCTGCTCCGCAAAGCGCCCCTCGCCCTTCCGCTCCAAGAGGACCCTCAGTGCCCCCTTACCCGGGAGCATCTCGTCAGGCATAACCCCAATCTCGTTGAAGGACTCGAGCATAGCGGCCATCCTAGACGTGACTATGACGGTTCTACCGCTTTTCTCCGCCGCCCTGACGACCGAGCTGAACCTATCATAGTCCAGAAGCCCCATCAACACGGCCACAAGCCCCCTTCTCCCAGATATGTGCCTCGACATCTCCGCCTCCACCATAGCTTCTGAAAACTCGCTCGCATCGTCTATCCTGGTACCCTCGAGCATCAGGGCCTCGACGCCCTCCGAGGACACGGCCTCCAGAAACTCCCGCGTGAACTCGCTCTTGGGCCCATGCATCCTCAGGTCCCCCGAGTATGCCAAGCCTCCCTCGGGGTGGTGAATCAGGAGGCCATAGGAGCCTGGGACAGAATGGTCAACATGTATCGGCCTAATCTCGAAGGACCCCAACCTCAGCACGTCTCCTGTCCTGAAGAGCTCGAAGCGTCTCTCGCCATCGGAAAAGATCTTATCCTCTATGGTCCTCGTCGACCTTGTCCGCTCTCTCGTCCTCGCTATCTCGTAGCTCCCCTTACCCATCCCGACGGTTATGTCGCGCCTAAGCAGAGAGACATGGCCGACATGGTCTTGGTGCGGATGGCTCACCACCACGGCCAGCGGGTCCAGCTCCGGGGCGGGGCTCAGCAGCTCCTTACAGATCCCCCCAGGGTCAAAGAGCTCCTCGTCATAGAGCCCCCTAACTCTCGGCACCGCGCCGGCTGAGAGGAGTGAGAGCAGCGTGGCATGCTTCTTGGGCCTCAGGTAGCCTCCGAAGAAGCGTCTCTTCGCGCTGTAGCTTATCCCAAAGTCGATGAGGATGCCTTCTCCCCCCGCCTCGATGTAGAACTTGTTACCGCCAACCTCTCCAACCCCTCCGAGAGGCGTTATGCGGAGCCTCCTCGCCAACTCTCAAACCCCTCCAAGGACGCCCCCATCTATAAGCCACAAAGCAATAAATAGAAAAAATCAATAAAAATTAGTATTTTTAAAGACCTATCCGGCCGAGAGGCTAGTAGGGGGCTGGACGGTGCTCAGCCAGCTCTGGATATGGAGCGACGAGAAGGTGGCGAGGAGGCTCTCGTGGTACCTCGCAGTCTCCACCAACAAGATGCCCGCCAAATACCTCATCTGTAGAAGAGTACCGGTCGATGTGGACCTTGCCGCCAGCGAGGAGGAGCTTTGGGACGCCCACGAGGAGGGCGCTCGTCTCTTCATGGAGGCACGTGAAGCGGTGAGGCGTGGCGAGGTCTCTCTGAGGGATATGGGCACGCCCCGGACGAGTCTGATGGATCTGAAGGTTGAGCTTGTCGAGAGGATGCTCACGCACTGCAACTTCTGCAGGTGGAACTGCAGGGTCAATCGGAAGGAGGGGAAAAAGTACGGCACCTGCATGCTCGAGTCCTACTCGCGGGTGAGCTCCTACTTCCACCACCTCGGGGAGGAGCTGCCTATACGGGGCCTCCGAGGCTCAGGCACGATCTTCTTCACCTCCTGCAACATGAGGTGCGCCTTCTGCCAAAACAGCGACATTAGCAGGGACAAGGAGAACGGAGTCGTCGTCGAGGCCGACATGCTTGCTAAGATCATGTGGGAGCTCCGCGTCGAGGGGTGCCACAACATCAACTTGGTGGGCGGTGAGCCGACGATCCACCTCCACACGATTGTGAAGGCTATATCCCTGCTTGGTAGGGTGGCTCCGGAGAAGAGCGACCTCGCATATATCTGGATGATAAAGCCTGACGCCCTGAGGTGGAGGAGGCTTGAGCCGGCCCAATACATGTATGAGGGGGAGCTCAACGCCCCAATCCTCTGGAACTCCAACATGTTTATGAGTGTGGAGACCCTGAAGATTCTCCGCGAGCTAGTCGATATCTGGCTCCCAGACTTCAAGTTTGGGAGCAACGCCTGCTCCATTAAGCTCGCTCGAACCCCCTGGTACTGGGAGACGGTCTCGAGGAACCACAAGACAATCTATGAGTGGGGTGAGGACATAGTCATCCGGCACCTCGTGATGCCGAACCATGTGGAGTGCTGCACGAAGCCGGTCCTCAGGTGGATCGCCGAGAACATGCCCGACGTTCCGGTCAACGTTATGGATCAGTACCATCCAGACTGCTTCGCAGACCCGCTAAGCCCCCTGTACGATAAGAGGTACGCCGAGATAGCTAGGAGGCCTACGCGGGAGGAGATTCTCGAGGCCTACAGATACGCCCGCTACCTAGGACTCGTGTTCGAGTCCATCAGCTTCGAGAAGAACGTCTCAGGCCTGAAGATCTAGGCGCCTTAAGCCTTGAGCCTCGTCCCGAGAAGAGCCTCAGAACCTTCTCCACAACCTCGCTAGTACTGTTTAGGCGGGAGCGCGGCATCTTGGGCGCCTTCACTATCCTGACTCTCCACCCCTCCGCCTCAGCCATCTTCTCGAACTCCCTCCTCAGGCGGTCCTGGTCATACCCGAAGACGACCGTGTCGGGTTGGAATTGCTCCATTATCCGCCTGAAGCTGAAGGGCCGGTAGCCTAGGACGGCCTCGTCAACGTATCTGAGGCTCCTGACGACCTCCAGCCTGTATCTCTCGGGGAAGACTGGTGGCCTCCCCTTTCTCCTCCGGACCGTCTCGTCTCGCGCTATGACCACGACGAGCCTCCCACCTTTGCCCTTAAGCCTGCTGGCGTAGCGCAGTAGGAATAGGTGTCCCGGGTGTAGTATGTCGAAGACCCCGGAGGTCAGGACAGTTTTTCCGCGCCTCACCAAGAGAACTCCACCTTCCCGAGGATCTTCAAGCAGTCTAGTATGCCCTCCGCGTATGATATGGCCAGCATTGCGTCATCAACCCGCTCGCGCTCCACAAAATACTTCGCGTCCTCGATATAGGACCTCGCGGTCTCCAGCGCCCTCTCCACCTCCCCCGAGCGGTCCCGCACGGTCAGCCCCTCAAGAGCCCTAGCCGTCTTCTCCACATATCTCTCCACCCTCCCCCACCTTGTCGGTATCTGCTTAGCGGAGAAGACTAGGTCAGAGGGGGCGCGCAGCAGCTTCTCGAGCGCCTCGGCCTCGTATGGCTGGAGCCGGGAAGGTATCACTAACACGTGGGGCGGTGGGGGGAGGTTGAGGCGCAGTGCCTCTGAGAGCCTGCAGATGGCTCTAAAGGCGTCAGGGTATCCAATCCTCGCGAGAACGATGAGGGGGCTGTCGGCGTAAAGTGGTCCCCCCTCCTTCTCAGCCACCTTCAATAGCTCTGCACAGGCCTCGGAGGCCAGCATACCGGTGCCTGCGACATCGAGCAGGACAAGGGTATGGAGACCGGCCTGCAGATTCTCCGCTATGCGGCGATAAATTGTGCTGAGGCTCTCCGCCGAGGACTGCTTAGGGATGGTGACTATTCTACCGAACCTGTAGGAGGAGAGGTGCGACATGGATATGGCGGCTGAGAGCGCGGAGACCCCGTGTATGACCTCGAAATCGACGCCTCTCTTTACAGCCTCTTGGAGAACGGCCACGTGGGTCGTCGCGATCATCGGGTCGCCGGCGACAGCTATTGAGACCTCCCCGACGGAGGCCTCGTCCAAGATAGCCCCCACACCCTCCTCCAGATCCCTCCTCTCTGCGAGCCTTAGCCGTGTTCCAAGCCTCCCTGCCAAGAAATTGACGAGCTCTGATGGCACGCTGCTCGTGTAGGTGTCTAGGTAGACTATTCTGGAGGATTCTAGCGCTGAGAGAGCCTTAAGTGTCAGGTAGTCTGGGGGGCCAAGCCCCAGCCCAACCAGCCTCAGCACGAATCTACCATCTCCCCACCTGCTCCTTAAAGGCAATGTGGCCCCCGAGGGCGAGGGTATATCATTATCCGCCGACGTGGTCTTTAGACGGTGTCTTGGGACTCAAGGCCGTAGTCTTGGCTGCGGGCGAGGGCAGGAGGCTCGACCCTCTCACGAGGAGGAGGCCAAAACCCCTATTGCCCGTGGCGGGCGTCCCGCTGATCCGGCGCATCGCGGAGCAGCTCGAGGAGGCAGGCGTGGAGGAGATATGCGTCGTCACGGGCAGCCGTGGAGATGCCATGCTGGAGGCGCTCAGGGGATTAGGAAGGGCCACCGTAAGCCAGGCGATCCAGGATAGGCCTCTCGGAACAGCCCACGCCCTTCTAGCAGCGAAAAAATTCATCGGGAACGAGAGAAGATTCCTGCTAGTATACGGCGACATCTTCGTCGACTCCTCGGCCTTCAAGAACCTCGCAAGCCGGCTGATGGGGCCCCACGACGGCAGCATCCTCGCCATACTCCGCGACGACCCCCGGAGGTTCGGAGTCCTTCTAGAGGAGGGCGGTGTGCTGAAGGGTATCAGGGAGAAGCCGGAGGACATTTCGGGAACAGCCCTAGTTAATGGAGGAGTCTACCTCCTACCCAACGAAATCATCGAGGCCGCCGAGAGGATCGAGCCCTCGCCCCGGGGCGAATACGAGCTGACTGACGCGTTGCTTGAGCTCGTGAGGATGGGGCGCCGCATATCTGTCTACAAACATACTGCTGGATACTGGCTCGACATAGGGACACTAGCCAACTACATCGAGGCCAACCTCCTCGCCCTCTCCGAGCCCCAGAGAGCCAGGGCCCGACGCCCCTCCCTCGCCGACCCGAGCGCAGCCGTCTCGGAGTCCTACATAGATGCTAACGTGAGGGTTGGAAGGGGGACCGTCATGAAGCGCGCAGTCGCGATGCAAGGCTCAGAGATAGGGGACGGCTCGGTCGTGGAATCGTCAGTGCTTCTCGAGGGAGCCCTAGTCGAGTCTAGCTCCCGGCTCGCATACACTATCGTGGCGGAGGAGGGGGTCGTTGCGGAGGAGTCCCTCTTGATCGGCGAGATGGGGAGGCCCGTGGTCGTATCACCGGGCTCAGCCACTCCCCCAAGGATCAGGGCCCAGCCTGGAGATGTGTTTTAGCCCCAAGTCTGAGGAGAGACCTGGCCAGGAGCCTGGCAACCCTGACGGGCTCCGGCACCCTACCGCTGACCGTGAACCTGTTCAGTACAACCTCGGCACTCCTCCTCGAGAGCCCTATCCACCTGACATAAACCTTGTAGCCCGTTTTGAGCAACACCTCTTCCCTTGGGCCGTTGGCGGAGTAGACTCTCAGCCTCTCCTCCCAGTCGTGGGGAAACCTATCCCTGATTATCTGCTCCAGCCCCTCGGACGGGTTGTAGGTGACGCAGATCAGTGGGAGTCCGGTCTCCTCGGAGACCTTGGCGAGGTCAACTATGTTGAAGAGGCTGATTACGCATCCGCCGAGCATGATTAGGTTGATGTCTCCACGCCCTAACTCTCTATACATCTCGATGATGGCGCCGGTCGAGTCCATCCCCCCAACAGTGCATTGGCCGACAACGAATCCGTCGATGATCATGTCAGCCCGCTCCACCACTCCTGCGAGAAAAGACTTCTCACCAAGCGCGGGGTTGAAGCTCTCCGCTATGCCCAGTATCCTGAAGCCAGGCTTGTAGGGGGAGAAGCCTCTAGGGCTCAAGACAGCGCTTTGACCACCTCTATCCAGGCCTTAGCCACGTTCTCCAAATTATAGCCACCACCCCCCATCGCGACTATCCTGCCCATACACTTCTCCTCAGCGAGCCGCCTAAGGGCCCTCGACGCGTAACGATGTGCCTCCTCGGAGTACTCCAGGGCCGTCAGAGGGTCTCCCGACAGGCCGTCCGCGCCGCATTGGAAGAGTATGAAGTCGAAGCTCTCAGCCTCCAAGAACCTGAGTCCCTCGTCGAAGGCCTCCTTAAACTCCATGTCACCCGCGCCCGGGGGTAGGGGTATGTTGAGCTTCTTGCCCAGGGCCTCTCCCAGCCCCCTCTCGTGCCTGAACCCGGTGCCGGGATAGAGGGTCGCTCCGTCTTGGTGGATGTCGAGGAAGATCACTCGAGGGTCGTCTTCAAACTCATAGTACATCCCGTCGCCGTGGTGGGCGTCTATATCGACGTAGGCCACGGCCCTCAGTCCTTCCCTCCTGAGCAAATACTCGGTCGCTATCGCGGCGTCGTTGAAGACGCAGAATCCGCCCGCCCTAGACCTCATGGCGTGGTGCAGGCCCCCCATCGGGTTAAACCCCCTACAACCACCACGGAGGACTCGCCTCACGAGCCCAAGCGTCGTCCCCACAACGTATGAGGAAGCCTCAAAGACCCCTGGATACGCGGGCGTGTCGCCATAGTCTAGGTAGCCGCGCCCCCGTTCCGACATCAACTGCACAAACCTTATGTAATCCGCGTCGTGGAAGAGGGCGATCTCCTCGACCGACGCCATTACGGGCTCGAAAACAGTGTACTGGATTCCCGACTCGTCGAGAGACCTGTAAAAGGCCTCAATCCTCCTCTTATTCATCGGGTGGCTCTGCCCCAGGCTGTACCTCAGGAGCGCCTCGCCACGCGCGACGTACAGCATCGCAAACTAACTACGCCCTCGAGGTAGAGATAAAGACATAGCGGAATCACTACTACAGGCATATAGGGGTTATAAGCCGCCTCGGCAGTGTTTATACGGGGACGAGCGAGCATATGGAGTATAAGAGGTTGGGAAAAACAGGCGAGAAGATCGCCGCCATAGGCTTTGGGACATGGAAGCTCGGCGGAGGAATGTCTCCCGACTATGCACATGACCTAGAACTTATCGACGTGATCAGGAGGGCCATCGAGCTCGGCATGAACCACATAGACACCGCCGAGATGTACGCGTCCGGCCACTCCGAGGAGCTGGTCGGCAGGGCGATCAAGGTGTTCCCCAGGGACGAGGTCTTCATAGCCACGAAGGTCTGGTACACGAACCTCAGGTACGACGACGTCTTAAAGTCCTGCGAGGCCAGCCTGAGGAGGCTGGGTGTGAAGTATGTCGACCTCTACATGATTCACTGGCCCAACGAGAGGATTCCACTCTCCGAGACGATGAAGGCCTTGGAGAGGCTCTACAAGGAGGGCAAGACGAGGTACATAGGCGTAAGCAACTTCGGGCCTAGGCTTATAGAGGAGGCCCAGAGCCACCTCTCCACAACCGAGATAGTCGCCAACCAAGTCGAGTACGGACTCCACGATATGTCGATCGAGGCCGACACGCTGCCCTACTGCGAGAGAAACGGGATAACCGTGACGGCCTACAGCCCCCTCGGGCAGGGCCGGATCGCGATGGAGCTCAAAGCCAAGACCAAGAGGTCAGAGATACTCTATGAACTGGCGAAAAAATACTCTAAGTCCCCGATCCAAGTCGCGCTAAACTGGGTCATATGGCGCGAAAACGTAATCACAATACCTAAGGCCTCGAAGATAAGCCACGTTGAGGAGAACGCCGGCGGCTGCGGCTGGAGGCTAAGCCCCGAGGACTACGAGAGACTATCTAGGGCCTGGAGATAGTCGGGACCGGAAGGAATCCTAAATTATATGTGTCCGTCCTCTTAATCTCTCCGCAGAGATCAGTCAAAACCTTGCTCCTCCTGTTAAGCTCATCGGCGGGAAGCTGCTTAAGCTTAGCAGCAGGTGTTCCGGGCCGCGGATAGAATCTCGAGATATTGACAAAGTCGGGCTCCACCTTCTCAATAAGCCGACACGTCTCCTCGAAGTCTTCCCAGCTCTCGGTCGGGTAACCCACGATAACGTCTGTCATTAGGGTAAGGCTAGGATGGGCGCGTCGGAAAATGCTCACTATTTTTCTCCTGCAAGACGACCCCGCCCACGCCAAAGTTTGCATAAAGCGCCCCGACAACAATTATAGGTTGATCCGGCGCAGGGAGCATCCCTGCTCCCTTCGGGGACCATCCCGCATCGGACGGGACTCACACCGGCCACGGCCCCTTGTGCCCGGGCATGTCGGTCCAGCCTTCATCCAACAACAAAACAGAACGACACTAGAAACGTTACATAAACATTCAGACACCAGACTGAAAATAACGGCCCACCATCCAAAGAACTCGTCTCAAAATTATTTAAGCCTCTCTTTCCTTGTTTTCTCTATGGAGTATCGTAAAACTGTGCGAAACCTCGACCGGAGGGACCTAGAGATCCTCAAGATCTTACAGGAAGATGGGAGGGCCCCCTACTCCGACCTCGCGAGGCGGCTGGGCATAAGCGAGGTCGCGGTCTATTCCCGGATCAAAAGGCTGGTAAGGGATGGGGTGATCAAGGGGTTCACGGCGGTGCTGGACGAGTCGAGGCTCGGCCTCGGGATAGGCGCCCTGATAGGGCTCAAGGCCACCCCCCTCAGATACGAGGAGATCCTGAACAAGCTCTCACGCTTCCCAGAGATTCTAGAGATACACGACGTCACGGGAGACTACTACGCGATACTCAAGGTCAGGACAAGGGACAAAGAGAGCCTCACCCAACTCCTCGACAAGATCGGAAAGCTAGAAGGGGTTATATCGACAGATACAAAGCTGATCCTAAGAACCATAAAGGAGACAACAAAGATGCCCTTAGAAGGGCTCGTGGATGTTGCTAGACAACCCAGAAGAACGCCCATCTAATAACAAGTAGACAAGTGTCACATGTAACTTTTCCCTATAAACTGTTGGTAGCGGAAATCATTACCCATTAATTTAACCCCTTTAATAAGAACTCATCTCTAAATTCCGTATCTTAGGTGTATGATTATTGGTGCTATTGTTACTAGGGCTTTGTATGTTGATTCTAGCCTCTCATACCTTATGATTATTCTTCTGAATGATTTTATCCATCCGAAGAACCTCTCTACAGCGGGCCTCATCCTCCTGTATAGCCCAACATTGTATGGTCTAGGCCTCCTACCATTCCTGGGATTCACAGGTATGTTAGG
>JAVVGN010000071.1:0-9864 GCA_032249095.1 Candidatus Caldarchaeales archaeon
AACTCCACAATACACCATGCTCAGAAGAAGCTTAAATAGTTTGGAGACGAGCTCACGCATAAAACAGCCCGAAACCAGGGCCACAACATCCATAACATACAAGACACATCAACCGGCCTTTAAATATAACGCCTTATTTGGACACTGTCTCGTGGGCTGTCCTTTCTTTTTTTAGAGGCGTCTAGGTGGTCGGCGCTTCGGATGCATTGGTTTGGTGTGCATCCCCCTGAAGGTTTTTTATATGTGGCGGCAGTATGTATACGCTTGAGTTAATACTTATATCTAGGTTATGTTCCTTTCTTCGCTGTGGCTGGGTTTTCTCGCATTGAGGAGCAGTTGAGGAGCGCTTTTTGGCGGAGGTCCTATCCCGCGGGTGTTAGGGAGGAGGTTGATGCTCCGGACGTGATGTATCATGAGCTTGCTATGTCTTCTCTTAGGGGTAGGGGCGGGGCGCCATGCTGCTTTTTTGCGGACTCGGTCGTAAGGTGTTCTGAGATCCTAGACTACTCTCTCAGGTTTGCCTCTTTTCTGCGGTCGCGGGGCGTTCGTGAGGGCTCGAGGGTGGGGCTGGTGCTGCCTAACTCGCCCCAGTTCATAGTTGCGTATCTCGGCATCTTGATGGCTGGCGGGACGGTTGTCCCCATGAATCCCCTCTACAAGTCTAGCGAGTTGAGATACATCGTCACCAAGAGCGGCACAGTGGGTGTGGTATGCCTAGACCTCTTTTACGGCGAGGTTAGCGAGGCCGTTAAAGATACTAGTGCAGGCTTCGTGGCTGTGTCTAATATTGCTGACCTGCTTCCTGCGGCGAAGCGCGTCCTGGGGAGGCTGCTCAAGAAGGTGCCCAGCGCTCCTGTCAAGGCTGGAGGAAAAGTGTACTTGTTTAGAGACGCGCTAAGACACAGACCGCTCTCCGAGGGTGAGGTTTCCAGGGGTAAGCCTGCGGAGAGCTGGGCGGCCATATGCTTTACAAGCGGCACTACGGGGCTGCCGAAGGGAGCGGTCCTAACTCACAGGAACCTTGTGGCGAACATACACCAGAGCTACGAGGTTGCTAAGACTATGCTTTCGGGTGAGGAGAGGGTTCTCGCGGTCCTACCCTTCTTCCACATTTACGGTCAGACGGCCATTATGGGGATGTCGCTCGCGTTCGGGTTCAGCATGGTTGTGCTTCCGAGGCCCGACCTCGGGGAGATACTGCGCGCCATCGAGAAGTATGGGGTGACCATTGTTTTTGGCGTCCCGGCACTCTACAACGCTATGGTGACCTCGCCCAACTTTAGGCGCGAGGTCTTCTCTAGTGTGAAGCTCTGCGTATCGGGTGCCGACAAGCTTCACCCTGAAATAGCTAGGAGGTTTGAGGATGCTACCGGCCTCAAGATCGTGGAGGGGTACGGCCTGACCGAGACGAGCCCCGTCACCCACCTCAACCCGCCGGCTAGCCCGAGGATCGGGTCAATCGGTCTTCCGCTACCAAGCACCTACGCCTGGATCTTCAAGTTGGACTCGGACGAGCCCTTACAGGTTGGTGAGGTGGGCGAGCTAGCTGTCTCGGGGCCACAGGTGATGTGGGGATACCTTGATGACCCGGAGTCGAACAGGCAGGTCTTCTTCGAGATGTTTGGAAGAACCTGGCTCAGGACCGGAGATATAGCTAGGATGGATGAGGAGGGGTTCTTCTACATTCTTGAGCGGAAGAAGGATCTGATAAAGTATAAGGGCTGGTCCATCTACCCTGCGGAGATCGAGAATATCGTTCTCCGCCACGAGGCTGTTAAGGCTGCGGCCGTCGTCGGGGTCCCAGACATCGAGGTCGGCGAGCGCGTGGTGCTTTTCGTGGCTCCGAAGGCTGAGTATAAAGGCAGGATCTCGGAGGAGGAGGTCCTCGAATGGTGTAGGGCGAACGTGCCTGTCTTCGCTGTCCCCTCAGCCGTCTTTATCAAGGACGAGCTCCCCGTCAGCATGACCGGAAAGGTTTTGAGGAGGATCCTTAGGGAGGAGGCGATCGCACTACTAAAGAAGTGATCTCTGCAGAGTCACTTACCCTTGAACTCGGGCTTCCTCTTAGCGAGGAAGGCCGAGACTCCCTCGACTAGGTCCTGTGTGTTGAAGAGTTCACCGAAGAGCAGCTTCTCCAACACCAGACCATCCCTGATGTGGGTCTCTTGGGAGGCTCTCAATGCTAGCTTGGCTGCGCGGAGCGCTAGTGGCGGCTTCTCCGCAAGCCTCCTCAGCAGCTCTAGCGCTCCCTCCTCGAAGCCTTCCTTGGGGATAACCCTGTTCAGGAGGCCTATCCTATAGGCCTCGTCGGCCCTGATCCTCTCGCCGGTCAATATCATCTCCGCCGCCCTAGCGAGCCCCACGAGCCTAGGTAGCCTCTGCGTCCCCCCTCCACCGGGGATCATGCCGAGGTTTATCTCGGGGAGCCCGAGCTCCGACCTGTCAGAGGCTATTCGAACGTCGCAGGCCAAAGCCAGCTCGAGGCCTCCGCCCAAGGCGTATCCGTCAATCACCGCCACGACGGGTTTCGAGCAGGACTCGATGACCTGCGCCACCCTATAGAACTTTTCAGATATCTCCCTAGCCTTGGACGCCTTATCCTCCTCGCCGGCGAATAGGCCCGCAAAGGTTGCTATGTCTGCGCCTGCGGAGAATGCGCGGTCTCCCGCTCCTCGAAGGGCTATCACGCGGGTCGAGGAGTCTCTCTCAAGTTCTGCGATGGCGCTCTCAAGCTCCTCCAGCATCTTCAGGGTTATGGCGTTGAGCCTCTGGGGCCTGTTGAGTATCACCCACGCTAGCGGCGGCTCCCTCCTGACTATTATCTCGGAAAATTCAACTCTTAGTGGCTGTGTCTTCGCCCCCTCTGGCAGGGTGGTGGAGGGCGTGTATCCCGGCCCCAGCTCCCTCTCATACTGCCTGAGGGCCTCCACTATTCTTTGCGCGCCAAGTTCGGAGAGGTATCCGAAGACCGATTTGGGGAGGTTTAGCCCCAACCTTAGCGCCGTCTCCACATCCTCTCTGCTTGCAATCCCATGTTCTACGAGCTTGGCCGCCTCGTTCAGCGCCGGCGCCACTAGTAAGGCGAGATCCACCACCGAGCCGGGTTCTGGGCTGATCTTGGGCCGCTCGTAGATTTTCCCCGAGTACTGGTAGAAGCCTCTCTGAGTCTTCACCCCCAACTCGCCCCTCTTAACCTTCTCAGCTACGGTCTGCACCATCCTGAAGGTGGGGTCCCTCTCGCTTATGACCCGGATTATTCCGTATAGCACGTCTATGCCGACGTAGTCTGCGAGCTCGAACGCCCCCATCGGGAAGCCAAGCCTGTATATCATAGCTGAGTCGACCTGCTCCACTGTATAGAGGCCCTTCTCCACTAGGTGTGAAACCGCCTCAAACATTCTCACGATGACTCGGTTGACGACGAAGCCCGGCGTGTCGCGGCGTACGAGGACGGGGGTCTTTCCGAGCCTCCTAGCCAATGCGAGCGCGGTGTCTCGAGCCTCATCCGTCGTCTGGCTCCCCACTATTACCTCGACCAGCTCCATGAGCTGTGGAGGGTTGAAGAAGTGCATGCCCAGGAAGCGATCCGGCCTCGACAGCACCGATGCAAGCTCGTTGATGGGGATCGAGCTGGTGTTGGTGGCTAGTAGGGTTGCCTTCGCGGCGAGGCGGTCGGCCCGTCTCAGCACATCCTTCTTAGTGTCGGGGTCCTCATACACAGCCTCGATAACAACGTCCGCGTCGGCTAACCCCTCCTCGAGCGATGTAGAGGTCCTGATCCTCGCTAGCACCTTCTCAACCTCCTCTGCCTTAATCACGCCCTTCTCGGCGAACTTCCCCAGACTCCAGCGGATTCTCTCAAGGGCTTTAGCCAGAATCTCCTCTGAGACATCGATCATAGAGACCTCGAAGCCCTTCTGGGCCGCCACCTGCGCTATTCCATGCCCCATCGTGCCCGCACCCAATACGGCGACGCGCCTAAGCTCTCCGCCCACCATCAAGCCTCCTTGCACCCATCCCTCCTAAAAATTTTTCAAGGAGGCCACGATGCGGGGCGTAGCCCAATTTTCATGTCTAGATGGGTATCAGTATTTTGTTGTCTCTCCCTTTTCCCCTGAATATTACCTCGTTTCTCCACAAGTCCAGCTGTATCGGTATGTTGCCGTGTTCAAGTCTTGGTATGTGCTTTGGTTTAGATTTTCTCCTTCCTTTTACTCCTATCTCTTTCTCTGGTGTGTCAGGCTCTTAGTTAGTCCAGGGTTGGGGATGGCCCGATTATTGGGGCCACTACTCTTTATATGAGGGGCCGGTGGGAGTTCCTATCCGAACAGGTGTGAGGGTGGAGGGGTAGAGGGTGGGGGCTGGTTTGGCCGAGATCACCGATATGGCCGGCGGGGTGACCAAGATTTTGCTGAGGAGCGAGGGCGGAGTTGGGCCGGGAAGCGTCAACGCTTATCTCCTGCGGTCGGGATCTGGCGAGAGTGTTCTGGTTGACACGGGCTACAACAGCAGCGGGGTCGTCCTCGTAGAGGCCCTCGACGCTCTTGGAGCGAACGTCCAAGACGTTGTTCTGACGCACGCCCACATCGACCATATCGGGGGAGTTGAGGCGGTTAGGAGGAGGTTCAGCCCCCACCTCTGGATGCATACGAGGGAGGCGAAGGGCCTCGCGGCGGTGAAGAGATGGGTCGAAGGGCCCCATTTAGCCGCCCTTCGCTGCCAATCCACCGCGTTTGAGCTAGGCGAGATTCTCAGGATACTCGGAGCCTATCTCAGATCTCTGCCGCAGGGTGTTAGGCTTCTAGGAGGAGTGACCTCGCATATAGGTGGATGGGAGGTGATTCACACGCCCGGCCACACACCGGGACACGTCTGCGTCTACAGCCGCTCGAGCGGAATACTACTGTCGGGAGATCACGTCCTGCCCGACACGACGACGAACATCGCATATTATCCGCTCGCCGGCTACGAGCCGCTCAGGGAGTACTTGAGCTCGCTGGTATTGGTGGAGAGGCTGAGGCCTCGTCTCGCCCTACCGTCTCACGGCGGCCCCATCACGGATCTACCAGGGCTAGTCGAACGGCTGTTTCGACACCACGAAAATAGACTTCTCGAGGTGTTGGCAAACATCTCGACCCGTAGCAGCCTTATCGAGGTGTCAAGCGGCGTAAGCTGGAGTAAGGGAGCGTTCGGCGAGCTAGGACCCATCGATAAGTGGCTCGCCCTGCTGGAGGCCCTGGCGCACATCGAGTTCTTGAAGGGCGTGGGGATCGTTGTGGAGGAGCAGCCGCTAGTGTATAGCCGGAGGGGCGGTGAGGCGCAGCAGGTTATCTCAGACGCGCTGAGACGGATTCGCGGTGGCTCCGCCTAGTCTGCTTCTGAGCCTTAGATAGATTATTCTACCGGCACGAGGATGTAGGTGTAATAGTTTTCGGGCTCCCTCCTCTCCACCTCCAGCCGGACACGCATACCTACACGGATGTCCGACGCGCCGCCCGACTTCACCCATGCAAGCACCTTGACGCCTTCCGGAAAACTCGCAACACCCACGACATAGTCGTCGTAGTGGAGGAAGCTCGTAGGCTTCACGTATATCCTTGTAAACGAGAGGAGCTCCCCCTCGCCGCTTATTCTCTCCCAACGCGTTTCGGCGACGCACTTGGAGCAGGTGGGGTGGGGCGGGAAGTAGCTCGTGCCGCAGGATGGGCACTTGGTGTATAGGATCTCACCCCTCGCCAGTCCTTCGAAGAACTGTGTAAGCCCTTTCACCGGAACTAGATATCGCAGGCGCAGCTCCCTCTGGTCGAAATATAATGGATCACCCGTCTTCTCGTCTCTGACGATAGGGAGCCCAGTCCTCCTCTTCTCCTCCTCGATCGCCGCGAGGTATGATTTGATCAGCTCCTCGATCTGGGAGCGGTCCATGGGCACCTACACCACCCCTATGTCGAGTAGATTGTGACGTAGGCGTAGTGGCCTGTTCCTCCGACGTTGTGTGTCAGTACGACACCCTGCCTGATGTCGGCCTGCCTCCCCGGCTCGGCCTGTCTCCTAAGCTGCTTCACCGCCTCAACCGCCATGCCTACCCCCGTCGCGCCTATTGGGTGGCCCTTAGCCTTCAGGCCGCCGTCAACGTTCACCGGCACGAGGCCCCCGATATAGGTCTGGTGCTCCTTTGCGAGCATGAATCCCTCACCTCTCCTCGCGAACCCGAGGTCCTCATAAGCTATAATCTCAGCTATCGTGAAGCAATCGTGCACCAGCGCCGCATCTACATGCCTATAAGGCCTCTCAGGATCTATCCCGGCCCTTCTATAGGCCTCCTGTGCGGCCCGCCTCGCTGGGTGGAACCCCAAGAAGTCGTCTCGCCTCGATAGGTTGGCGGACCCCGTCGCAGACCCGATAGCCCTGACCCATACAGGGGAGTCGGTGAGCTTCCTAGCCACCCGTTCGGAGGCTAAGACCGCGGCGGCCGCGCCGTCGGTTATTGGTGAGCAGTGGAGGAGTCGAAGCGGCCAAGCCACGTATCTAGACCGCATCACATCCTCCAGCTTCACGGGCTCCCTGAACTGGGCGTAAGGGTTGAGCGAGCCGTAGTAGTGGTTCTTCACCGAGATCTCCGATAGGTCCTCCTCAGTGGCTCCATACTTGTTCATATAAGCTGTAGCGTAGAGGGCGTAATAGCCGGGGAACGTGAGGCCGAAGTTCTCGAACTCCCAGAAATAGTTCCCAGCCCTGCCGATCAGCTCCATAACGTTGGTGGTCGGAGACTCGTTCATCTTCTCCACACCCAGGGCCATGGCTACATCGGCGCTACCAGAGCTGACAATATCCGCGGCCACCTTGATAGCCGCGCTTCCAGAGGCGCACGCGGCCTCGACACGCATAGAGCCAACCCCCTCGAGACCGAGATGCTCCGCCACGACAACGGCTGGGAGGGGCTCGGAGCTCCACCCACCCGCGCAGCCCACAGCCAAGAACTCTACATCCCTAGTCTCGAGGCCTGCATCCCTGAGGGCCGCGCGCCCAGCCTCAAAAGCCAGCTCCTGAAGGGTCTTATCGCTTCTCCTACCGAACCTAGTTATACCGACCCCAACTATAGCCACTCGCTCCACAGAGGGTAGTACCGCGTAGACAGTATAATAGTGTTTTATGGATCGCCCCGCGGCGTATGGGCGCCTAGACCTCGAAGCCGAAGACCTTTCTAAGCAGATGCCTCATGACGGTCATACGCTGGATCTCGGCGGTGCCCTCATAGATCTTTATGACCTGGGAGTCCCTCAGATATCTCTCGACCATGCCGTCGAGGGCTACTCCGACTCCGCCATGGATCTCGATTCCGCGGAGGGCGGCCCTCTCTGCGAGAGCGGTGGTCAGCAGCTTCGCGATCGACGCTGCTATGATGGCCTTGTCGGTCAGGCCCTTGTTTATGAGGGAGGCTGCCCAGTAGGTCATGAGTCTAGCCGCCTCCAAGTCGGTCAGAATGTCGGCCAGGTAGAACTGTATGGCTTGGAAGGAGAGTATGGGGCGCTCGAAGGCGATCCTCTGGGTAGCGTATTGGAGCGACTTCTCAAAGACTCCTTGAAGTATCCCTACAGCCTGCGCCGCAACCCCGACGCGCCCATAGTCATAAGTAGTTACGGCTATCTTGAAGCCCTCATCCACCGTCCCCACGACAGCGTCCTGAGGGACCCAGACATCGTCGAGCAACACCTCTGAGGGCTGGCTACCCCTAAGCCCCATGACCTCGATCCTCTCGCCGACCCGAAGCCCGGGGGTCTCCCTCTCGACCACAAACATGGTCAGGCCTTTCCATCTCTCCGACCTGCTGGGAGGATCGCTCGTCCGCGCCAGCACGACGAAGTAGTCCGCCTTGTCGGCTGCGGTTATGAAGTATTTGCGGCCGCTTATCACCCAGCCGCCATCCTTCTCTCTAGCCCTCGCGGCTATGCCAGCCACGTCGCTCCCCGCTCCGGGCTCCGTGGTTGCGTGGGCGGCGAACTTCTCGCCCCTGGCCACGGGTGGAACATACTTCCTCCTTTGCTCCTCGGTCCCGAAGAGCAGGATTGGGGTTGTGAAGAGGTTTCTAACGAGGGTCTCGGTGACAAGCGCTGCGCAGACCCTGCTGACCTCCTCTGTGTAGATGACGGTGTAAAGGTAGTCAGTCCCCTGCCCACCGTACTCCTCGGGTATCCCGAGGCCCGTGAAGCCCAGCTCAGAGGCCTTGCGCAGAATATCATCAGGTATACGGTTAGACCTCTCTATCTCCCTGACCCTAGGCTCGACATAAAGCTCCACAAACCTCCTCACACTCTTCCTGAAAAGCTCATGCTCATCAGCCAGATCGATCCTAAAATCTGTTACGGAGTCAAACGGAAGCATGCCAACCGCCGGAGTATCCAACCAGCCTAGCCGACCCTTAAGTCTTTACCAGCTTCGGAGGCTCGGAGATCGTGGCCCAGCGCTTTTTGGGGTCACCTCGCCTGACCCAGTATCTTAGCAAGCTCCTGAGCCTCGAAGACGTTTCCCTGGACGCGTAGTCTGCCGGAGAAGAAGAGCTTGAAGGCGTCGGCCCGACCGGCAAAAAGGTCCGACAGGTCTTGGGAGGAGGCCACGATGGTAGCCGTCGGGGAGGTCACCTCTCCACGGGAGGCCTCAAGCTTCCCACCGCCCGTAGTGAGATAGAAGGGCTCACCATCCGTCGGCCTGAACTGGAAGTTCTTCTCGCGCGCTCCCAACCCCTCTACCAGTTCCTTATTGGCCCTGGCCCTCTCAATAAGCCTGCCAAGCTCTATGAATGGATCCTGCGCAGCCACGCCCCAAGGACCGCGCTAGGGGTTAAAAACTTTCCTCTACCGCTAAAATATTCTTGAACAGCTAGGCCTCGGGTCCGTATCCTCTAGAAATTTTGCAGGAGGAGACAACGATGTGGCGGGTCGTGTATCGACAGCCGAGAGATACATATGCTTTACACCATTGTATATGAACGTATGAATTGGAATAACTTTCAATCATAAAGTCTATTAACGCGGGTCTAACGTATGGCGCTCGATGGAGGATACGAGTCGGAGGGAGTTTCTTAAGACCGTCGCCACCATCCTCGCCATCCCGACCCTCACCTCAGCCCCGACAAAAACTGGTAAGCGCTACGCCATGCTGATTGATGTGGATAAGTGTTTCGGCTGCATGGCGTGCGTCGTAGCGTGCGCCGCCGAGAACAATGTCCCCCTCGGAAACTTCAGAACGTGGATTGGACACATCGTCAAGCCTGATGGAACAAACATTTTTGTCCCAAAGCAGTGCAACCACTGTGACGACCCGCCCTGCGTCCCACCCTGCCCTACTGGAGCGACGTATAGGACTCCGGACGGCCTAGTGCTTGTTAACGACGAGCTCTGCATAGGCTGCGGCGCTTGCGTCAAGGCCTGCCCATACGGAGCCCGGTACATTAACCCGGTGAAAGGAGTCGCGGACAAGTGCACCTTCTGCGATCACAGGCTGTCCGCCGGGCTGCTGCCGGCTTGCGTCGAGGCCTGTCCAACAGGAGCCCGCGTCTTCGGGCCGCTGCACGAGGAGAACGAGCTCTCCAGGACGGTCCGTAGCAGGCCAGTCCAGGTCCTTAAGCCTCACACGGGCGCCGAACCCCAGATCTACTACATTTCCCTCCCGGAGGAGGTGAACAGGTAATGCTCGGCTACTATTATCCGAACGAGGCCGCTGAACCACTCCTCTGGCATCCCGTCCTCTTCGCCTACACGCTGCTCGTCTCCGGGGCAGACCTCCTCATACTCGCAGCCCTGGCGTACCTAACAGGCAGCCTGAGGAAGGCCATCCCGTTGATGACGATGCTGGGCATAGGGTTCT
>JAVVGN010000072.1:0-9472 GCA_032249095.1 Candidatus Caldarchaeales archaeon
GATATGTTGGGAAGAAAAGCCGCGTCCGCAAAGGCTACAACGACGTCATGATAGGTCTCAAGGCTAAAGATAGGGAGTTTGTAGAGGAGTTCGGCAGGTGTCTTGCAAAGGTTCTGAATAGGAGAGAAATAAGGCCGAGGTATAGGAGATCTTTAGGTAGGTGTGTCGTGGAAGTTAGGTCACAGACGCTCTACGAGCTACTCAGAAAACCAGTAGACCTCGAGAGGCTGAAGAAATATATTGAGCATTGTGAGAGATGCGTGGCGGCTTTCCTGAGGGGCTTCGCAGACTCAGAAGGATGTGTTGACAAGAATGGTTACATAACTATCTACAACACCGACCTAAGACTCCTCACATATGTTAAGGAGCTTCTTAGGAGACTTGGCATAGAGTCAACGGGGCCAAGAATTCATGTCAGACGAGGAACCATATTCTATGATCCTAGGATGGGGAAGAAATACTCATGCAACAAGGACGTATATGTGATCTATATTCGGGCCAGCAGTAACATAAACTTCTACAGATACATAGGCTTCACAATTACTAGAAAGCAGATGAGGCTAGAAAGTTACGTCAAGAGAAACACTATTACACCTGCCCCTCCCCCAACCATTTCCCAACCCATCCTCCTCAAAATAATAACTAAAATTATTGCGGCGGGCGGGATTTGAACCCGCGACCCCCAGCGCTCCGCCCTTCAGGTTTTTCGGGGTTGGCAGGCCTCCACACCCTGTTGGGTTTGGTGTCCTACCAGGCTAGACTACCGCCGCTCAGAGCTAGCACTTGTTGCTCCACCTATAAAATCTTACATGGCTTGACCCGGGCGGCTAAATGGTGTGGCGCCACTCGGAGCGTGGTGGTGAGGCCTCCCGTGGGAGTCGGCGGGACGTCGAAGGTATTTTTATTGGCGGAGATGCGAATCTTTAGAGTTTGGTTCTTGAAATATTGACGAGCCTCGCCTTCTCTTGGCTGCGTTTAGCGGTGGCTCTCCTCCTATCTATCGCTACGGCCTTGCTCGTCGGCATTTCAGCCGGTGTGAACGGAAAAGTTGAGAGGTTAGTGATTCCCTTGCTTGATGTCCTGCAGAGCGTCCCTATACTTGGGTTCTTCCCCATCGCCATCTATTTCCTATCCACATCAATCCCTTTTATAGGCACGGAGCTTGCCGCAATATTCCTCATATTCACGTGCACCTTCTGGAACATCGCTTTCGGTGTCTACGAGTCCGTGAGATCCATACCGAGCTCCGTCCGGGAGATAATAGATCTCGCCAGGCTGAGCTGGACCTCGCGTCTCACGAGGGTCTACTTACCAGCCTCGGTTCCGAAGATAGCCGACCAGCTCCCAGCGAGCATAGCGAACGCTTTCTACTTCTTGACAGCGAGCGAGATCATAGTTCTGGGTAAGGAGGCTTATGCACTGAAGGGGATAGGCGTCCTCATACTGAGATCGATCGAAAGTGGGGACATGTTCTCCGTTGCTGCAAGCCTTGCGGCGGTAGTGCTCAGCATCTCGGCCGCCTATTTCTTCGTGATCAACCCATTCATAAGCTACGCTGACAAGTACAGATTCGATATCGTCCAAGAGCACGCACGTCCCCTAAGAATGGCCTCCCCACGTATCATCCCACCAATCCGTAAACAGTTCCTTCGGCCTCTCACACGCTTCTCAGCAAACGCCCATAGGATTCTTCCCACAGCTCTTATCAGCATAAGGCATGTCTCGTGGGGGATCATTCGCTCTATCATGATTGTCTTCCTAATAGCGGTCTTGTTCCTCCTTGTGGCCCAGTTTTACGCGGAGCTCCCCGATATCTACGCCACTCTCCAAGGAGTTTTGGCTGCCGCCGCCTCGATCGGGGCTATTCCGACGCTAGAGGCGGTAGGATTCTCGATGTTGAGGGTGGCGATCTGCGTCTCGGCGAACCTAGCAGCCTCCCTCATCCTGGTATATCTGTTCGTAGAGAAGTGGGGTCACCTCAAGGAATTCATCCTACCCCTACTCCAGATAGTCGCTTCGCTTCCTGCCCCGCTGATTTTTCCACTGGTAGCCCCACTCTTTGAGATCAGCGCCCTGACAAGGGAAGTCGGGGCCATCTTGCTCATGTCACTGGGAACTTTCTGGTATATTTTCTACTCAACGCTAGGCGGATTCGGACGGGTCCATAGAGAATACCAAGAGCTCGCTGAGATGTATAGGATCTCTGGCATTGCGAAGTTTAGGTATATTTATCTCCCGTTCGCGACTCCTTCAATAGTGACGGGTCTTGTGACGGCGACCGGCGGTGCGTGGAACACGATAATAGTGGCGGAGAGATTAGGCAGCGAAGGAGCAATATTCAGTGTTGATAGCCCCGGGCTCGGAAAACTGATGGCTGCGCTCGCAGAAGCTGGGGAGCTTCACGCCCTAACATATACCGTAATAGTTATGACCGCGGTGATAGTTGCGATAAACAGGCTATTCTGGAGACGGCTTTACGACTACGCGGTCAAGGCGTTGAGGATTCATGAGCAGCAGTGATGTACTGTTAGAGCTAAGAAATGTCACGCATACGTACAGACTCAGAAGCGGGGTTAGCCTGAGGATAGTCGAGAATTTCAGCCTCTCAGTCAGGTTTGCCGAGTTTCTCGGAATAGTTGGGCCGAGCGGCTGCGGTAAAAGCACAATCCTTCGAATAATGTCGGGCCTAATAAGGCCGGAGAAGGGCCATGTTCTCTTCCTCGGTCGCCCACTATTGGGAACAACTCCCCGCATAGCTCTTATGCACCAACAGCCCCCGCTTCTGCCGTGGCTCACAGTGGAGGAAAACGTGTACATCGCGCTCGCATCTAACTCGGCCATGTCTGAGGAGGTGAAGAGGATGAAAGTATCACAGTTCCTCGACCTCGTAGGGCTCACTGGATACGAGTCCGCATACCCCTACGAGCTCAGTGGGGGCATGAGGCAACGCGTCGCATTGGCTCGAGCGCTAGTCTCGGAGCCAGACCTTCTCCTGCTAGACGAGCCTTTCAGCAACCTCGATCCTCTTACCGCCCTAAGCCTTAGTCGAGAGATCGAAAACATGTGGCTCGACTCCACGCTCCCACCGGCCTCTGTAGTTATGGTTACCCACAACATCGAGGAGGTAGTCTCGCTCGCCGATAGGGTAATCGTGCTTCACGGAAGACCCGCTGAGATCCTGGCTGAGGTGCCTATCGAGCTCCAAAGACCCAGATCGAAAAAATCTGAGGAGTTCTACAGGTATGTTGACTCAATCTTCTCGCTGATAAGCTAGGTCCTGTGACGGCCCACGATTTTGAATTGCTCCTCTTTACCGTCGTATGAGAGGTAACCGGTCGTCACGAGCCAGTGGAGAATGAACGACTTTAGCTGGGAGACACTGTCAGGATCATTGTGGTCGCAAAGACCCAGCTCTCTACATATCTCCTCAGCAGTAACAGGCCTAGATTGGGATGACATGTAGGTAAGTATCGACTTAAAAGGCTCGACCTCTCTGATGAGCTCTCGTAGCATCCTGACCCGTCCCCGCTGTCTTTTCCTGACGAAGGCCTCGCCCACTTGGGTGAGGGCAGCGTCGCCGTCCACTATGCTAACTAGCCCAAGAGCTTCACATGTCTCTAGGGTCTCCAGCAACCGGCCCGTCTCTATGCCTACCTCGGCGGCGAGGGCCGCAACATCAACCTTCACCTTTAACTGGGAGAGGATATCCACCAGCCCAGAGACCATCTCTGGAGTGACGCTGGTGGGGCATCTAGGCCCCCGTTGGTTCAACCTCCAAGAGTATTTTTCGGCACGCGTCCTATATAACTTTGCATATTTTAAAATCAGGAATCGCGTCTTGCAGCCCTCATAAGCTCTTTTACCACCACTTTTTTGGCATCAACCCGCTCAACGAAATCCTTATATCTCCTTAGATTCTCCTCATTGATCCCTCCATACACCTCGTTTATTGCCCTTCGCAGCCTCTCGGCGGAGCGCAGCTCAGACTCATGCACGATTAGGGCGACCCCCATCTCCTCGAGGGTTCTTGCATTATTGAGCTGCTCCGTCTGTCTCGGGATGGGGCACAGTATTAGGCGGCAACCGAGCGCAAGGGCCTTCGCGGCCAGGGTATGTCCAGCCCTGCTGACCACTATGTCTGACGCCGCTAGGAGCTTGTACTCGTCATCGTACCATTCAACGAGTCTATGCCTAGCGTTATGGCTCCTGGAGACGCCTGGCGGCACATCAGTCATTATTACTTGGAAGTCTGATAAGTGCGGCAGGATCGAGAGGGCTAGCTCTCTAAACCGTTCCCTATCACGTCTGGGACCTGTAGGTATGATGGCTATGAGTGGCTCCCCGGGGTCGAATCCCAGCTCGGCCTTTAGGCGCTGTCTGGGGGGTAGCTCGATTGGCCGCTTTTGGAGTAGGGGACCAATATACTGCGCCCTCTTACTGTCGGTGGATCTCATGACAAGGTTTTGTCTTGAAATCGAGAGAGGGGGAGGGTAATCTGCGATTAAGAGCTCATCACTAAGGCTCCATGCCGCGGTATAGCTGTTAAGTAAGTCTTCAAAGAATGATGCGAGCCTTGGCCACTTATCTTTCATCAGCAACACTCTATACTGGTTTAGTATTAGGAGCGAGGGCGTGCCCAGAATCTTAGACGCGAGGATGGCCGAGGCCCTTGTGTCAGACAAGACTACATCAGCCCCAACCATCTCCATTAACCTGGCCTCGACCAAGGCCTGCGCAGTCACTTTGATTGGGAGGAGTAGGTTCGAGAGGATGGTGGCCTTTATGCTTACCTCACCATTCGGACCTCTCCCATAGTCGATGCCCGGAACAGTGTACACGTCTATTCCCTGGCGCTCAAAGAAGCCAACCGCGTCCCCATAAGTCGAGACGGAGAAGCTTAAACCGAGCTTTTCGATCTCCCTGATTATCGTGTATACCCTGGACGCATGTCCAAACCCAATTCCACAGACACTGAAGTGTATGTGCACCAACGCTTGACCCGTGCTGCGTGAAAGGCTAGCGGCAGGCCGGCATGACTACCCTTACAACCCGACCACGCGGCTCCTCCTCAGCAAATATTTCGGCGGAGAACTTGTATAGGCTTACGTCCTCCCTTAACCAGTCTGTCAGTGAGAGACCAGCCTTGAGACAAAGGTGCATTAAATATTCCTCCGCGTCCCACCCATATTCCACTGGGACTTGTGGTAGGAGGAGGGCAGCACCCTCCCGCGCCTCGATGATAAGGCCGTCCACGCCTATCACTATGTGTTTAGGTAGGTCAGCCTTTCTCTGAACACTGATGGGCTGGGGCTCGCTGAGTATACTCAGTTCAAAGACGACTCTATCGAGCTCGTCTAGGCGTAGTGGCTCGAAGCGGGGGTCTTGGAAGGCGGCCATCCTTGCGGCCCTCTCCAAGTCGTTCGCCAAGTTGCTTCTCGGTAGGGGAAGCCCCATACATCCTCTGAGCTCCTTCGTAGGGTGCGTGTAGATGCTGACGAATACCCCTCTCCTTAATCCGCTTATCTCGGGCGGAAGGACAGGTTTTCGAGCTTGGGGTGAGCCTAAAGCCTCCTCCACTACCGCCCTCGCGGCAATTACGAGTTGGGCGCCTATGTCGTCGGTTATCATCCCGATATGATTAGGGCTCCGGAGAAATATGTAATTATCCGTGTGCGCGCTGAGATAGAAGTCCCGCGACGCGACTAAGCGTCCTCAATATATTCCGCCAGTGTCCGCCTATCCAATATTCCTGCCCGCAGCTCGAGCATTGCCACCTATTGTTCGAGGTCTGGATTAGATGGCCGTTGCAGATCGAGCATCTCACCGGCTTTACTCGAAGGAAATCTCCGTGAGGCACCCCATGCCTCAGTTCGAGGTATTCGGCGATTAATGCGAGCTGGTCCTCAGTGCCTTCTATCGGTACAAGTATAGACTCGGCACCCCTCGCGATGGCTCTCCTATGCAGCTCCTTATCCGACGTAACTAGTATCCTGCCCTCCCCCAACGCCCTCTCCAAGAGCTTATCATCGTTCTCAGAGCTGAAAAGGGAGTCGTACCCAAGCATCCTAACCCATCTCGCTAGCCTTCCCAACATGGAGTCCATCAGGAATTTAGCCTCCCTCGACCCGTCCCTTCTCAATCTCTATCCTACACTCCTCGCACAGATACTGCTCCTCCACCCTGACGAGCATATCGCTCCACTCGCCACAGGAGTCACAGTAGCCCTCGAGATAAGGCTCCCTCTTCAGTAGGGGCCCGCCACGGGCCCGGATCTGCTCCTTAACAACAGAGATGATGTCGGGGGTTATCCTGAGGACATCCTTGAGACTGACGATCCCCTGCACGTTCCCCTTGTAGCTGACCACTAGCCTGCTGATCCCTAGACGGTTCATAAGCCTGACCGCATCCTCGAGGGTCGCCGAAGGCTCAATCGTGACGAGGGGGCTCGACATTATCTCCTTCAGCTTCACTTCACTCGGGAGCCTGTTCTTCGCCATAACCTTCTCGATCAGGTCCCTCTTCGTGACTATTCCTACTGGCCCATGTTTTCCTACAACTATCACACTACTTATCTCATATTTCGCCATGGTCTGCGCAGCGATGTCGGCGGTGCTATCCTCATCAAGCTCAATAGCCGGACTTGTCATGACCTCCCTCACCGTGATCTCCTCACTCAGGAATGGTGCCAAGTCCTATCCAAGTTAGCTCCACCTTAATTAAAAATCTTCCTATCGCATGGCGTCACCCCAAGCCACCAATTATTCTCGGACCCTCAATGATCTGGCCCCTCCCGTAGGGGATTAGTGCCTGGAATTCGGTGAAAGTTATGAGGCGCGTGTCAACATCCGTGGCGCTGGACACAGCACGAATGAACGCGTCAAAAAGCTCTTTAGCATCCATCCTGCCTGGCTTCAAGAGCATGTATACTTCAGACTCCGAGGCAACCCAACGTTTCTCACCCGCTAACAGTCCATGCCTCCTCGAGTATCCGATCGCGATGGCCAGCTCGACGGTGATATAGTTCTTTGGAGGCTGCACTATGAAGGATCCTTTTGGCAAGTATGTACCTGTCGGCGGAGAGAAGCTGATTTGCTTGGGGGTTACCCAGTATACTGTCGAGGCGGAGTGGCCCTCTCTCCAGGCCCTGCTGTAGCACGCGCATACGGTAGCGGCTTGATAGAGCTCGTCAGGGCCGGCGTCTGCACCTCCCTTTAGCACCGTGACTGGGGATCCCTTAACCTCAGCGTGGAAGACGAGGTCTCGCGGCTCTAAATGCCTCTTTAAAAGCCTTATGTTTGAAGCGGAGTCCCTACCTGATACGATTAGGCGCCCGCTACTCGTCATCGACCATCTATACCTCTTGAACCACTCCCCGCTGAGCGTTTTTTTGACAGGCCGCTCAACAATTATCTGCTCCAATGGGGCAGATTTGATCTTATTGAGCTCGTCCTCAAGCTTTCTCAGCTCTTGCGCCAGGTTCCTAACGCCTTCAGCGATTTTCTTGGCCTCCTGGAAGAGTCTTTCGACCTGCCGTCCAACCGGCTCTTTTAGGCTCAGCCTTACCTCGCGCCCATTTAAAAGCAATGTCACGATTCCTGATTCCCTATCAACGGCCTTCACGTAATCTGGCAAAGATGCGCCGTTCTGAGAGGTATTCCACATCTCCTTCAGCTCGCCTAGCCTCATGTATAGTAGACTCGCTGAAGCCCTCTTCTCCTCGGCCTCCTTCTCGAGTCTGCTCATCAAGGCTTTACGCTCCTCTATCTCCCCCATTATTTTCTTGATCTGCTCCTCACGCTTTAACATCCAGTTGAGGCGGATTTGTTGGGCTAGATGGTTCTCGTAGGCGAGCATTATAGCCTCGTTTAGGCTCGTGGCTTCCTCTCCTCTAAACCCCTTAGCTTCCAATGAGAGAAGGGGGAACGGGGCGTGCACTACTTCCGACTCGGGGCTCCTGTATATCATGGGTCTTGGCCTCTCAAACATAAGGAAGATCGACTCTATAGAGCTCGCCACATTCTTCAATTCCTCTTCACCTAGCTCCTGCAGCCTCTTGTCGGCCGGGATCCCACTCCTCGCCAAAACCTCATCACTATACTTTGTTCCGAGATGCAGATCCCTCGCCAGAGCTACTCCTATCTTGGTCTTCCCGTCCAGCTGTCTCAAGACGGACATCGCATGCTCCGCCGAGCTCACGGTAGCCCTAAACTCTCGAACCTCATACTTCTCTCCCACTCTCAGGTTTGTGGACGCGACTACGAGTTGGTTTTCGTCGATAAGGTGTATCCCGCCCGCGGGGTATAGCTCTACAACAAGCTTAAGCCGCCTGCCCCTCAACTCTATGTTAAAATGCGTTATTCGCTCCCCGATTATCCACTCGGCACTCCTCAGTATAGCCCCCCTAAGGTTTTCTCTGAGCCGCCTCACTAGCTCGTCAGGCTCGTCATGCTGCATGTATATCCCTGTTGCTAGGTAGAGGACCTTACCGGGCAATATCTTGAGGTCCCTTACGTCTGTCTCACTCCTGAGGCGGAGTATGTAGGATGCGTCCTTGCCCCTATACACTTGCGTGACTCTCCGAGGAAGCTCCGCAGAAATCTCTCTGACGATTATCGAGAGCTCGCCGCTGCCCACCTCAAATCTTCTCGCGCCTATGGTCAACCCCTCTAACAACTGTCTAGGCGTGGAAGACTATGTCTTTATCTCTATACTTGTTTGGGGCCTAAATGGCCTCCAAAACGTGTTGGATGTAATGGAGTTCGGGGAGCGCGCCCTCGAATGAGACAACGTCATTCACAACTGTTTTGGGGACGGCCATCACATCGTACTTTTGGGCTAGGTGGGGGAACTCGATGACCTCAACCATATCGGCCGTCACGTTTTGACTCTCTATCGCCATCTGATGCGCTATCCTCACTGCCCTTGGACAGTAGGGGCAGGTAGGGGTCACAAAGACCTGTATATGTAGAGGCTTGTCTATCCTCTTCACGAGCTCCTTGGCCTGCGGGCTTAGCCTCGAGACCCCCCTCGAGACATCAACAATGTCTTCCAGTAACGTCGCGAACTCGTACCCCGAGGGGGCGCCAAAGAACCTGACCATATACTCCCTCTCGCCGAAGAGAAGCGTCGCCGGGATCTTATCGACTTTCCACCTCTCAGCGAGCGAGGAGTCGTTCTCAAAATCATAGAGCTCTAGCCTGATGTTGCTGTTAAGCCCCGCGATCTCCTCGAGAAGCCTCCTAGTAACCTCACAGTATTCACATTCAAACTCCTGAGTAAAGTTCACGATCCTAACCCGACCTACAACCCCCTCCGAAAGCTTTCTCTCCACGAGTTCACGTTCGCGCGGCTTAAGGATGCTGCTCATTGCCTCCTAACTATCTCTGGCGATCCTTATAACAATTGCTATAGATTGAGCCGGTACTGACAAGTTTTACTTAAGCCTTTTGGGATCGGTCTCTGGCCGTGATGC
>JAVVGN010000073.1:0-8766 GCA_032249095.1 Candidatus Caldarchaeales archaeon
GGCACCAGACGGAGAGGGGAAAATCGAACCATAGGAATTAGGCCACAAGGCACTAATTATCAACTCATTATATAAAGTGTATTAATATATTCACCGTCATACAAATCGCCTTCCTCCATTTCGCTTCTTCCACCAATATTCTCTTTCACCTACTATATCTTCTTCCATCCTGCTTAGCATGTTCTTAACACGTCTCTGTATATCGAGGGCCCTCATGCGGAGCTCCTCGAAGGATGAGAGGGTACTGGAAGAGATGCGGGGGTCTAGAAGGAGGTTCTCTATGGTCTCTATGATCTCGGAGATGTTGCTGTCGACCATCTCGAGCCTAGAGCCCGTTTTTAGCTGGTTCTCGAAGAAGTCTAGGGTGTCCTTGAGCTCCTCGTATATTCGGTGAATCTGCTTCAGCGTCGTCATCCGCGCGAGAGACCTCCATACTTAGGCTATAAGTGTTTCTCGCTAAATCAGAACAGTTTAATAGTCTAACACAGTTTACTTCGTGAAAAGGGGTTGGGGGCGGCAACGATCCAAGAGCTTTACTTCATGCTCTGGGAGCTCGTTAGGATGAGGGGAAGCTTCCACGTGATGCGCGACAAGATATTAAAGGACATCCTCCCGAAGCATCCGGACGTGACCCTAGACGAGCTTTCCCTATATCTCGGAATATCGAGGGGAGAGGCGCTAATACTTCTTCGGAGCCACAGGTTGTGGCACTACGAGGTGGAGGAGGAGGTCGCGTTGTCTGGCGCGTTTAGGCCCATATACCAGGTCTCGGCACTAGGCGGAACCTTCGACGAGATACACGTAGGCCACATAGCGCTCCTCAACACCGCCTTCAGAATCTCAAAAGAGGTGATGATCGGGTTAACAAGCGACGAGTTTGCGGCGACGCTGAGAAAGGAGGGGGATGTCGCTCCCTTCGAGGAGAGGGAGAGAGAGCTTAGGGAGGTTCTGGATAAGTATGGCTGGCTTGACCGGGCGAGGATAATCAAGCTGGACGATTTCTATGGTCCTATCCTGACCGACCAGAGCGTCAAGGCACTTGTCTCAGGACCCCTCGTGCTGGAGCGTGCGGAGCAGGCTGTCCGTCTACGAGAGGCTAAAGGCCTGCCCCCCATCTCTCTGGAGGTTTCCCCCCTGGTCCTTGCTAGTGATGGGGAGCCAGTAAACAGCACTAGGATCAGGCGGGGCGAGATAGATAGGAGTGGGGTGGTTATAGGAGGCCGAGTAAAAGCATGATCGAGAGGCAGAAGATCGCCGCCGTCGCGCATAAGCGTCGGCCGACGCCATAGACTCTGCTCACCACGACCATTACGTAGGAGTTTACCCACAGCCATGAAGCAATTGTAGCGATTGAGCCGTATATGTTGCGCCCCATATCTTGCTGGGTCCTATATTCGTAGCCGCTGAACTCGATCCTCTCCCAAGATATTTTCTCTATATAGATGTCTCCGAGGCTCTCAATCCTATCGGAAACCCTCGCCGTGACGGATCTCAGCTCGATTGGCTGGAGCTGGTTCGACGCGTTGTATACCATGAGGGGTGACCTAAGCACTATGATGCTGAGAGATATTCTCGATCCATTCGAGGCCAAGTTGCCGACGAGTTCGACGTATTCCAGCTTTACGTCGCGGATCTCGGCGCTCGTTATGACGACCTCTTGGGGTGGCGATGCCGCTAGAAGCGGGAGAAGGAGGGCTGATGCCACGGATATAGCTATGAACGAGTGCATGACGGCGCTGGTGAGGCGCGTTAGACCACTCCCCACCGATCCGCCAAGATACACCGCTATGGAGAATACCCCCCACACTACCAGGAATCCCAGGCTTAGGTAGAGGATTGAGACGAAGACAGCCTCTCCGGGCTCAGTTATGGACGGCCTGGGGAGCTGGACGCCCTCGGTCGCGTACCCTATCCTCAGCTTCTCCACAGCGAAGTATGTCGTGGAGGCGGCGTAGACGGCGGCGGCTAGGAGGAGGATGAGAAGGCCTCTTCGGATACGGGCCCCACCCTCCATCGCCCTCGCCAGCGCCCTCGGGTCGAAGATCTCCGCCAGAAGACCCATAGATACGCTAAAAGTGTGGGGCGCCCTATTTTTGGTTATGTCTTGGGCCCGCGCGGCGGGCGAGATAGTAGGCGCACAGGTCGCGCAGCACGCATCTCGTACATTGTGGAGACTTAGCCTTGCAGGTCCGCCGGCCATGCGTGATTAGGAGAAGGTGAGCCTCGTGGCGAGACCCCTCCCTGAAGGTCCTCACGAGTAGGTCGTGAGCCTCCTCGTAGCCCATCCCCGCCTTTATCAGGCCCAGCCTCGAAGACACGCGATACACGTGGGTGTCTATCGGAAGCCTCTCCATTATCCCGAAAACCGTGAGTAGGATGTCTGCCGTCTTATCACCTACACCGGGAAGCGACTTCAGCCTCTCCCTAACCAAGTGGGGGTCGCCTCGAAGAATCTCCTCGAAATCACCACCATTCATCTCGACGATCATTTTTGATAATCTCCAGAGATGACGGGCTTTGACCCTGTATATCCCCGCAGGCTTGATGGCCCTGCTTATCAGCCTCACCCCCGCCTTATAGAGAGAGGTCGGCGTGACAGGGATGGTGGATGCGAGGTTGTTGAAGGCCCTCATCGCTGACGTGTCGGTCGTGTTTTGAGAGAGTATAGTCGCCACTAGCACCTCGAAGGGGCTCCCACTCCTAAGATATGCTTGGAGTGAGACGAAGTCGTCGGGGGAGATCTCGTAGACGCCTCTTAGACGCCTGAGTATCTCATCCCCGATGTCGGCCAAGGGCGAGCACCGTGACCCCCAAAGAACTTTGACCGTTGGAAGGACTTAAATTATGCATCACGTAAGGATCGCTAGATGTCGGTGGCCGAGCGCCTAAGGCAGGTCGTTAGGCCGATACTGGTTGCGGCTAGACATGTCCTATTCAAGCCCTACACCTACAAGTACCCCTACGAGGAGGTCCCCACCCTACCGTCCGAGAACTACAAGTTTGACCCGAAGCTCGGGATCGCCTTCCCAGGGTTCAAAGGGAGACACCTCCTCATCCTAGAGAAGTGCACAGGATGCAGCCTCTGCGACATTGCCTGCCAGAACATCGCCGAGGCCATTACGATGGTCTATGCGTTTGATATAGTGGTGGAGGCTGAGGAGCGATATTTTGCAGGGCTTGCGTCGGGGAAGAGCGTCCTCGCAGAGCTTTTAAGCGTGGTTGGGGAGGGGCTTGTCAGACCCTTGGTCTCGCAGCCGCAGGCTAGGGGAGGGTCGCATCCCACCTTGGGTTACGTCACCGACGCTAAGCAGATCTCAAAAGCGGATGGTGTCGTGAAGGTTCAACTTAACGCGGACCCGATCTGGGAGCACAACACCTCCACACTCTACGACAACTATCTAGATGAGGGCTTCAGGACACTCACAGCACGAGGCTGGAGGATAAGGATCACCGAGGATAAGTTCCCCGAGGCCATGTACCTGGAGGCTCAGAAGGGGGACGCGGTCTTCAAGATAGCTGTGTCGAAGCGGGACCTGAAGTATCCCCAGAACAAGAAGTCCTACTTCCCCCAAGTCGACTACGGTAGATGCGTCTTCTGCGGCTTCTGCGTCGATGCCTGCCCCTTCTACGCCCTCGAGATGACGCCGGACATCGAGCTCTCGAGCATATCGCGCCAGGGACTCGTCTACAACCCGATCACGCTTTCCGGGCCGAAAATCTCGACCAACCCGCCATCCACGAACCCCATCGACGCCCTGTATGGTTGGCTGCGCTCTAAGCTGAGCTGAGCACGGGCTAAAAATTTATCAGAGGGCGTCGCTGCGCCTCGATAGGGTGTTCTGATTGGCGGTAAGGCTCGGCATCGTGTTGGCGTCTGAGGAGTATTCTCCGCGGACGCTTGTCGAGCAGGGGGTTGAGGCGGAGAGGATGGGCCTTGACGCGGTCTGGGGATCCGATCATTTCCACCCCTGGTTCGACACAAACGCCCACGGAGTTTTCATATGGTCCACGCTCTCGGCCGTGGGCGTCCTAACCAGCAAGATAGTCCTAGGTACGAGCGTAACCTGCCCCCTCTTCAGGTATCCTCCCCCAATTGTGGCCCAAGCCTTCTCGACCATGCAGAACATGTTTGTCGGCAGGGTCTTTCTAGGCGTCGGCACGGGCGAGGCGCTGAACGAGGTCCCCTGCGGGTTTCCCTGGCCCCCATACAAGGAGAGGATCGAGAGACTTGAGGAGGCGGTATTCCTGATAAGGCTGCTCTGGACAGGTAAGCAGACAAGCTACCAGGGAAAATACTACAGCGTGCAAAAGGCTAGGCTCTATGATCCTCCGCCAATACCAATCCCGATACACATAGCCACGACCGGGGCGCGTGGGGCGCGGCTTGCGGGCCTGCTCGGCGACGCCCTGATGACGCTGCCGACAGACGACAAGACACTCTATACGCAGAAGCTCTTCCCAGCCGTCGATGCGGGTGCTAGGGAGGTCGGGCGCCGCGGTGAGGAGATCGAGAGGTCAATCCTCATCCACGTGGGTTATCACCCCACCGACTACGAGGCGGCGCTAAGATCCCTCCTCCCATGGCGCGGGACCCTCCTCCCAGCTCTCTTCGACCTCAAGGTCTACGACCCCAGGTACATCGAGATGCATGGAAACAGGGTCTCGGAGAAGCTTGTTGAGCAGGTCTTCCTAGTCACCACAGACAGCGAGAGGGTCTTCAAGTATCTCGAGGAATACCTGAGCCTGGGATTCAGACACATCGCCTTCTCCGTCAGCGGCGACGTTATGGGCTTCATAAGGCTGCTGGGAAGAGTGGTGGCGCCCTACATCAGGGAGAGGTATGGGGAGGCCAAGGACCCCTACGCTGGGAGCTACAACAGGGATCACCTGGCAAGGTATATAGAGCTGAAGGGGCTGAAGGTGGCGGTTTAGAGGTGGAGAACCCTTCCCCTCTTAGGGGATACACTAAAAAGATGCATCTGCTCCCTATGCTTGTTGTCGGCGGCCCAGAAGCACGGTGAGCTCAAGGAGGCTTGGAGGATGCTCCGGGAGATAATCGCGAGTCTCAGGAGCTTCCTCGAGACAGATGACTACTCACGTATCGATGAGGCGTATAGGATTTGTGAGGAGCTCTCAGCCAGCCCCGTAAGCTCCGAGCTCAGCGGCCTGAAGGACCTCGCGGCAAATCTAAGCGAGATGAAGAGAAGGCTTGAGGCGAGGAACTACAGCCCCAACACGATAGAGCACGGCCTCCTGGTCCAGCAGGCCGTCTACGCCATCTCACGCGCCAACATCATTGCCACGGGGCTTGAGTTCCTGTCCAAGAGGGCTAGGGGCGGATAATCGGCCCGGCCAGGCTGAAGGAAGCCACCAGAATCAGGTTCACGAGGCCGAGAGGTATCAGGTACCTCCAGCCCAGGTCGAGGACTTTCTCTATCGTTAGGCGCGGGTAGACCCCCCTCAGGAGGGCGACGAAAGTGAAGACGAGGAGGGCCTTGAGGATGACCCAGAAGGGGGCTGATATGGTCTCCGGAACCCCCGGTATTGGCGGGCCGATCCAGCCACCCAGATAGATTATGGCTGCGAGGAAGCAAAAGGCGAGCACCTTCTCAAACATAGCCAGCTGTATCATCAGGAAGTACACCCCCGAGTATTCCGTCTGCCAGCCGAATACTATCTCACCCTCGGCGGTCGGGATGTCGAAAGGAAGCCTCTCAGTCTCGGCCAACATCGTGACCGTGAAGACTATGAATCCCAGCACCTGAGTTACCGCGAACGGGACCGCAAGCTGCGCCTCCACTATCTTCTCCAAGTTAAGGGAGCCGGCCGCTAGGACCACGCCTAGGAGCGCCAGGAACAGGGGTATCTCGTAGGCGAAGAGCTGGAGCGCCATCCTCGACATGCCTATGAACGGATACTTGCTCCTCGAGGCGTATCCCGCAAGGACTATCGGGACAGGAGTTAGTGCAGCGACCAAGAAGAACAGCAGTAGGCCGATGTCTGAGGGGAAGATGATCCACCCGGCCCCGAAGGGGAGAAAAGCGTATAGCAGGAGGGAAAGGACGAGGGCGAGGCAGGGCATCAGGACGAAGAGCGGCCTGTTCACGCCCTCCGGGATTATCCTCTCCTTCGAGAGGAACTTGACCGCGTCGGCCACGAGCTGTAGCAACCCGGAGACCCGACCGACATGCAGCGGCCCAATCCTGAGGGAGACTCTCGCGAAGAGCTTTCGCTCAAACCACACGGCGAACAGGCCTACCAGGGTGCTGAAGAGTGCTCCGGGGAATATTGCAGCCTTGATGAAGGGCTCGCTGTAGAGGAAGCGAACGATCTCCTGTAACTGGGGTGGGAGCTGGTTGAAGAACTGTAAAAACATCTGGACAGGGTCGATCATCCCGTCCGACCTCTCTCCAGCCTCTGCTTGAGGGAGGGAAGCAGGCTCGACGCATAGATCGATGCAAACGTCAGGACGATCAGGATTATCAGGCCTCTCAAGATGTTTTGACTCGCGCTGATCATGTCTAGGACTACTATGAAGGCGATCACGGCTATCACCGCGTAGGCCACGTAGATGATTATGTAGGGAAAGTACTCGATGGGGAAGGGCGCGGCACGGGTGGGTATGGGGGCTTGGCCTGACTCGAACGGCATTAGCTTGACCCTCAGCTTCTTTCTCGGGGCGGGCGCGAGGAGGAGCGAGACTACATAGAATATGGGTGGAGCCACTACTGTCAGCACAGCGTATAGGAAGAGCGTCCAGAGCGCAGCCTCAGACCCAGCCGCCAACAACACATCGTCCCTAAAGCCTCGATTTATACACTACCTACACAATCAGAGATTAAGTTGCCTGTTAGTTAGTCTTGTCTTGGGTATCCGTATAGTGTTGTTTGTCCTTTTCTCCTGAATATTACTTCGTTGCCCATAGGTCTAGCTGTATTGGTATGTTTCCGTGTTCTATGGTTTAACAGCATACCGTGCTGTGAAGAGGGATGGCATAAGCTTAATCGCATGGCTCTGGGACATCTAGACCGATACTCGCCCTGATCTCAACTATTCTTCGCTTCAGATACTCTATCTCCGCCCTATCGGGCACCCCCTCGTCTATGCCCGTTGACCCGGACAAGACCCGCCTTTTCAGCTCCGCCCACTTGCGTGCGACCTCCTCGACCTCGCTCCAAGATAGGTTTGGCCCAAGTATACGCCTAGTGATCTCGCGAAACTCCTCTTGATAACTCATGGCGTCAGCCGGAACCTATCACGTGGGAACAGTATCACGTCGCGTATGTTAGTCCTCCTAGTGATAACCATGAGGAGACGCTCGAAGCCGAGGCCCCAGCCCGCGTGGACCGGCATCCCGTAGTCATAGACGGCCGTGTGGTGCTTGAAGCTCTCGGGGTTAAGACCCTGCTCCTCAAGGCGCCTCGTGAGGAGGGATTTGTCGGATATCCTTGTGCCGCCTGACGCTAGCTCCAGCCATTGGTACATCAAGTCGAAAGACTCCGAAAGCGCGGGGTTCGAGTCGCAGGGCTGGATGTAGAAGGGCTTGATCTTTGTTGGGAAATGCGTGATGAAGTAGAATCCGGTGTGTTTCTTGGCCAGTAGCCGGAGGTCCATGGTCTCAAGGTCTCCGCCCCACTCCTTTGCATGACCCATCTCCGACAACTCCTTCAGCGCTGCGTCGTAAGTTATCCTGGGGAATGGGGCCCTGGGGACCCTCAAGCTTACACCAAGCCTCTCAAGCTCGCCGCGCCGCTCCTCGGCCACCCGCTTAAAAACATGCACTACGAGCCTCTCAAGAACCTGCATCACGTCCTCATAGTTCATATAGGCGGCCTCGATATCTACGGATGTGAACTCACTTACGTGCCTACGGGTATGCGATGCTTCTGCACGAAAGAACGGCCCAATCTCAAAGACCCTCTCGAAGACGGTGACCAGCTCCTCCTTATACAGCTGTGGACTCTGAGCAAGATAAGCGGTCCTCCCGAAGTAGTCTACCCTGAACAGCGCCGCGCCACCTTCCGTGGCTGTCGCTATGATCTTCGGGGTCCTGACCTCGGTGAACCCCTCACCACGTAGATACTCTCTTATTGCGTCGAAGACAGTGTCCGCTATCAGGAAGATGGCGGTGTTCTCGGGCTTTCTTAGGTCGAGTATCCTATGATCGAGCCTTGTAGTCATAGAGGCCTGGACTTTGCCAGTCACTTCGTAAGGTAGCCTCGCTGCGGCCCTCGCGAGCAACTCAATCCGCTCGCCCTTCAGCTCTATACCCAACCTAGCCTGAGGGGTGACACCAACCACCCCATACACCTTCACGACGGACTCGCGTGTAAGGTTATCCAGCACCCTCCGGACATCCTCTCCGACCTTCGACCTGTTAAAAACGACCTGACAAAGACCAGTCCTGTCGCGTAACAATAGGAAGACTAGCGAGCCGAGATCCCTGATTTCGTGCACCCATCCATAAATCTTGACGGGCTTACCGTCGAGATCGGGCCTTACAAGACCAGGCCTAGCCTCCAGATACTCTTCTTCCGAGAGATCCTCTTTAGACAATCTTCACCGATACCAACGAAGACCCCCTCTGCGACGTATTTAAACACTATCTACACTATATCTACCATTTATAAGCTTAATTGTTGGACACGCCCCGAGAAGCTAAGCTAAATAAACAAGTTTTTAGTATAGAGTTCGCCTTCAAACACACGCTTATGGCCTCGGGTATCCGTATATTGTTGCTTGTCTTTTTCCCCTGAATATTACCTC
>JAVVGN010000074.1:0-8735 GCA_032249095.1 Candidatus Caldarchaeales archaeon
GCCAAAAGGTAGCGAAGAGAGACGAAAGAGCCCAGGAATTAAGCCACAAGGCATTGAGAGTGGCTCGCTTAAGCTCCTGTCCTAAGCTCGCCCAAGTTTAGGAAATGGGTTGTTTGGCCTTATTCATGTTCCTCCCTACCTATCGCGGCATCGATTATGCCTTGACCCTCTCCCGTAAGGCGCCCTCTCGCTCCCTGATTATTGTTAGTGGTGCCGCGAGTGTGGCGGCCAGAACCTAGTCCCCGAGTGTAGGTGCCTCATCTGCCTAGACTGTGGGTGGAGCGCCTGCCAAGTATAGAAGACCCATAAGCCCGAAAGCAGCGATAATCTCCATGAGCAGGGACTCTGACGAGGAGTTCGAGCTGGTCAGGAGGATCGTCGAGACCACCAAGAGATACACTGACTCTCTCGCGGTGCTGGATTGGGCCAAGGGCTTCGACATAAACTCAGTCTTAAAAGAACTCCTAGAGCTCCTATACATCCTCCCCGTCGGGACCAAGCACCTTTCGAGGTATTTCGGCCTGCCCTACGACCCCATTACGCCTACTTCGTTCTAGCGATGATCATGCAACTCATAGTCTCCGACCACGCCATCACGCCAGGCCGGAGGCAGCGGACTCTACCGCAGCAGAAAGACAGGGTACTTGCTACCAAACCAGAAGAAAAGAAGGTGGCTAAAAAATGCCTATCCTGACATGGCGCAGGCTGGTAACGTAAAAGCATATGACTCGCCGTAGGAGTTCGTGGAGGTGGCAGCTTTGAGACGGGTGGCTATCGGTTGGAGCGGGGGCAAAGACTCAACCCTCGCCCTCCACACAGCCGTCACAGAGCTTGGAATAACTGAGCCGATTCTCGTAACGACCTACTCGGAGCTATACGGAAGGGTAAGCATGCACGGAGTCAGACTCCAACTACTTGAAAAACAGGCGGAAAACCTCGGGCTTGAGCTGGTGAAAGTCCCGTTGCGAACGCCATGCAGCGACGAAGAATACCAGAGGAGGATGCTTGAGACGTTACAGCAACTGAGGGGGATTGGCGTCATGGAGATGATCTTCGGCGACATATTCCTCGAAGATGTGCGCCGCTACCGTGAGAAAAACCTCGAGCAAGCAGGCTTCAAGGGGCTCTTTCCTCTCTGGGGTATAGAGACAAAAACCCTCGCGTATAAATTCATCACACTAGGCTTTAAGGCAGTAGTATGTTGCGTCGATACAACCCAAGCACCTCAGGAACTGGTAGGACTCGAATACAATAAAGAACTTCTGGAGAATCTGCCACCAACCGTCGACCCGTGCGGGGAAAAAGGAGAGTTCCACACATTCGTATACGACGGGCCCATCTTCACCGAGCCGGTACGCTTCACTAAGGGGCTGAAAGTACTCCGCGACAACAGGTTCCTCTACATAGACCTTGAACCACCTTAGGGCTTAGAGACTACTTAACTTGAATCATCTGTATAGGTAAGGGGGGGACCTCGTCATAGCTGAGGCTACCAAGCGCAAGAAAACACATACAGGGAACAAAGAACCTAACAATTCCTAAACCTATTCACAATATACCACCAGGCCGCGAGGGCAGGGAGATGAATGAAAATGTTTATTTGGACACTACCGTATTGGCGACCACCTCGCCTGAAAGTAAACGGCAAATATAATGGTGCTACGTCTTTACGTAAGATGCTATCATTATCACCATTAGTTAGTCGATATCCTCTACGTTAAAAGGCCACATATATAATATCCTTTTCCTATGTTTAGTTGATATCTTCTTTATTTTTGAGAGGATTTCCTCCTCTGAGTGAAAAAAAACCGCGGCTATGAGCATCGTGGAGCACTATGATTATTGTGTCATATCCCTTCCTGCATACGTCTTCTAACGCCTCCTCGATATTTGGTGAGCAGAACTCATTAAAGGCTGCTACCACATCATACTCTCCACGGAGTTTTACTCTTATTAGCTCCGCGAGCTACTGCAAGCTGCTCTTGTACGGATCATTCGTTTTTTAGGCCAGTTTGCTATCGCTCTATCGAGCTCTCATACAGTCTCTACTCATCCGGATTTTTACGTGGATTAGCCCTCAGCCTGAAGTATTTCTCCTTTACCTCGCTTGGAAGGTTGCTTGGCAGCTGTCCATGGCCTACTACTATGATCACCTTTCTCATATCACATTACCTCCCTTTGGCGTGTACATGCATGCGGGGTCGCTCTCCAGCGGGTCGCCGTAGCGTGAGAAGGCTCTAGCACGCGACCCTCCGCAGACCCTCCTATATTCGCATTTACCACACCTTCCTTTGAACCCGGCTCTCCGCATCTTTATGAGTAATGGATGTGTTCTGTAAATCTCTACAAGGCTTCTACGCCTTATGTTGTCCAACGGATATGGCATGAATCCTGAGGGATATACCGTTCCGTCGTGGGCAACGAATATTATCCCTAGACCGTCACGGGTTGGTATGAAGCGTGGGTCGGTGTTGCTACGCGGCTCACCTAGCAGCAGCCGCAGCTCACTGACAAGGTTTTTGTAGAGATGGCCTGCGAATTTAACGCCATTATATCTTTCCAGCTTTACTCTACGGAAGAAGGGGGCTTCCACGGTCCTTACCTGTATACCGTATCTTGATACCTCCACAAGGAAGTGTAGAACTTCTTCATACTCGCTCGGTGTTATGTCTAGCTCTGCTACAGCACGTCCGGTAACTATGAGGAAGAATACTTCCCATATCTTAACCCCCATTCTATTTAACAGCTCTGCAATGTACGGCAATTGTTCGGCATTCTGCCGCCACACAACTGTATTAACCTGGACCATGAAGCCTGCATTGACCGCCAAGGTTATTGCCCTTAATGTCTCGTTAAAGTTCCCCTCGACCTGACGCATACCTTCATGCACCTCAGCGGTGGCCCCGTCCAGGCTTATCGAGGTTGCCTTGACGCCGAGGTTCCGCAACATCCTAAGTTTTTCATAAGTCAAGGTAGGTGATACCGCTGGGGCAACACCTACAGGTACGCCCTCATCCCTAGCATACTCCACCAGCCCGAATAAATCCTTCCTAGTAAGTGGGTCACCGCCTGTTATTATTGAGGTAGGTGTAGGTTCCCCAAATTCCCCTACCTGCCGTATAAGCTGCTTGCCCTCCTCTGAAGAGAGCTCACCCGGTAAGGGTTTTTTAATAGCCTCTGCTCTGCAATGCCTGCATGCTAGCGGACAGGCCTTAGTCGACTCCCAGAAAACGAGTAGGGGCGCCTCCTCAAACCGTTTAAGCCACCTCTCAATGTAGTCGAAACTCATCTGCATCATGACAGCCTCAACCAAGTTCCAGCTATTATAGCCACAATTGTAAAGCCTAGGGTTGCCCAGCCGACCAAAAGAATGCCCAGCCTAAGCCTCCTGTAGTCAGCTCCACCGTTTGTCTTGTATATCTTCTCTCCCAAACGCGAATGAAGGGGAAGCAGGGAAAGCACAAGTAATACAGATATTATCTTACCCAGTAGGAATGCTCCGAAACGCGTGGTGTAAAAGATAGGATCGAATAACGCCGTAAATGCTACCCCACGGGTCAAAAGCAATAAAAGACCCGTAACTGTCGCGAGGTATAGGGAGTATCGCATAGTTTTCTGGATAGAACGTCCTATGACGCCTAAGGTCTTGGTGGCTTCCGTCGCAGGCATAGTCCTCCTCAAAGCCCTGTTGATAACGACGGTAAGGATTATGCCTCCCGTCCAGAGCGATGCGAAAAGCAGGTGTAGTGTTTTGATAAACGCAAAATATTCCAGTAGACTCATGCGGCATCGACCTCGTGTGAATGAACGTACTCAACTAGCAGGCTGACGTTTTCAACCGGCGTATTGGGCAGTATTCCATGGCCAAGGTTAAAGATGTATCCAGCCCTGTTTCCAACCTTGGCAAGAATACTCCCCGCCTCAGCCACTAGGCGTTGTTTGTTAGCTAGGAGCTTAGCTGGGTCGAGGTTTCCCTGGACTCCGACATCATAGCCTAATATATTCCATGCATCTACGATATCCACCCTCCAATCTAGACCTATGACATCTGCTCCTGTGTTCCTGATCAAACGTAACAGCCCGGCTGATGAGGTGGCATGGTAAATGACATAGCATCCTTTCTCCTTAATGCTGGCTATGAGTTTTCTCGTATAAGGGAGCACATGTGTGTTGTAATCTGTTGGTGAGAGTGCACCGGCCCATGTGTCAAAGAACTGTCGAGGATTAGCCAAAATCTTTGGCCGACTCTCTGAAAGTGTTGCAAAAGCTAAACCTGGTCAAACGTGAAATCAAGGAAGGCGCGCCCGCAGAGTTGAGTATTCCTTGACGGAAGACGGAAAAGCCTTACGCGAGGCTATCGTTCCCTTGCTCAAGTGGGCGGCTCGCAGCACGAATCACCTATCCTGCCCAATATTGGGTAACATGGCCGAAGAAGAGATATTAGAGCACCATGAGGAGAAAGAATTAGACCACAAAGACTATACGGAGAAACACCATGTTAAGAAACATAGAAAGAGAGCTAAAAGCAAAAGCATACATATACAACATATTAATAAACACACAAACAAGATAAGAAAAGACAAACAAAAGAAGAAAACAGAGAGAAAAGAATTAGACCACAAAGCAGAGCTTTACGTTCATGGGGGAAACCTCTTGAGTCCAAATGACCTTAACAAACTGAAATTTAATGACTATGAGCTGCGGAGGATGTCACTTCCAATATTTTGGCGGCTCGCTCGGTCTCAGCCTAGTTTGTGGGTCTTGTCTAAGCCTCCAGAGGCCCTGCCCCGCATCCTCCAGCACTATCTGTAGTTTCCCCGTGAGCTTGTCATTGACTAGAACCTCGTCTGCGATGGGTGAGACAACCAGGTCGGCTTCAGCCTCCACGGCTGCGGCCCCCTCGGCCACAATTTTTACGCTGCACCATCTAGGATATATCCATGTCCTTAGAGGACCTCCCGCGGTCTCATAGGTAGACTCGAAGGCCCCTTCCGGTGGCCATACTCCAAGCGCCTCGGCTGCGGGTATAGGGATCAAGATCTGAGGTGTCTCAGCCTCGTATCCGGTGTTGACTAGGGCGATGGTTTCTAACGACCTGCCGCCTACGGAAATCCTAACCCTCACTCTTACCGCCATATACAGCACCCTTTTGCGGTCTAATCCTACCTATCTTGGTCTTCTTTACCCGGATGAGTCCGATAAACCTCTTTCCGCCAGACGACATGTCGTTACCTAACATATCCATAGATGCTAGCTTATTAAGCATGACTACGTTGAGCAGTATTTCTTGAACCATCAAGGGTGTGAATGGCTTAACAACTGCGAAGCATAGGATACAGGCATGTGTCTATAGACTCAACTTGAATACCGACCATCGAAAGACCCCATCGTGCGTATTTTCGTGGAATACGCAAAAGTGTGCCATGGAAAGTATACGTTCGTTTTCTTCTTCCATGTGGTCATGTAGAACCGATAGAAAAAAATTGAGTGGGGGGAGGAAAGATTCGGTTCGTACTTTAAACTTATACCTGCGTTCTATAGACGAAAAGAAGTCATACCAAAAAGTGAACTAAAAGCAAACATGACACCTTAATCAGCTCCGGACTCTGTCCATAGCGGATCCATAGTAAAGGTGTATAGGTGGCTATATATTACAGATGATGTTTATAGGTCTTTGATGAGGGTTTCGAAACCTGTGCCGTATGTTGTGGTATACTCCACAATAACCGTCGATGGTAGGCTGGCGAGCAAGACAGGTTTTAGCCAGCTAAGTTGCCCCCATGATCTAAAGAGGCTCCACCAATTAAGGGCTTCAAGTGATGCCGTAATGGTGGGGGCTAACACCATCATAGCCGACGAGCCCTCCCTTAGACTGAAGTATGTGGAGGGGCGTAACCCAGATAGAATCGTGGTCGACGGGACTTAGGGCCCCGCTCAACGCTAGGGTATTCACGCTAAGAACCGCTAAGATCCTGGTGCTTACTACCGGCAAGGCCTTGGACGAAAAGGTTGAGGCCCTAAGGAAGATGGGGTTGAGGTGTTAATAATAGGCAACGAGCCGCCGATAGATATGCGTGAGTTTATCGCTCCTATACGATAGGTGCTATAGAAAGGTTGTGGCAGAGGAGGGTGGTGGACTCCTAGGACTTTATTTAAAGATAGTGTGGTTGACGAGCTTTGGCTTAAGATATCCCCCTATATTTTCGGCGGTCGTGACGCAGTAAGTCTAGTTGAGGGTGAGGAGTTCAGCTCGGTGGAAGGCGCGGTGAAGCTTGAGCCCTACCACGTATCGCTATGTGAGTGCAAAAAAGAAATACACGTTAGATATAAGGTCGAAAAATTATACTGATCTTCACTTTTCTGAGCTTATTCGTTCTTTTTGGTGTCTGGAGTACCGACAAGTTTTACTTAAGCCTTCTAGGGTCTCTGACCGTAATGCAGGTCAGCGATGCCGTCCTGAACTCTTTCTCCTATCTCTTTCGATCCCACAGGTACTCTCCTGTCGAGAAGCTCTATTCCGTCGTTCTCTTCACGGCAAGTTTCAGCTGCAGCGATGCATAACATCATCAGGGCAAGAGGAGAAGAGGTAATACCAACTTGACAGTATCTCTAGACAATAGATAGAGAAAAGTTTAAGGTGACAAATTGGTAATACCGCAATCGTGATTCTACGATATATATACAAGCTATTTCAGTCAAAAATACGAGGTGTGAAGTTGACACCATCAAGTCATAACGGTTTTCGGGCTGTAGCTAAAGTAACTCTAATCGTTGTTTGCTTTTTCACAATAACAACTATTATGCATCACGTAGCGGCTCAAACATATCTTGGCCCTCACGAATATCAGATAAAAGAGGTGCCCCGTAATCCAGATCCTCAATGGTGGCCATGGGAAAGCGGTTGTATACAATGTGTATATGTTGGTGGGTTTGACGACCGTGATTATAATACATGTACTACGTGTAAAGCTACCGCCATTAAAGCTACTTTCTCATTCCCAAGTACAAATCCAGCCGTAATACCTTCAAATAATTACTTGGGGGGTACGTGGCGGCAGTTGTTTTAACAAACAAACGCTCATTGGATTATGGCTATAGAATTGGTGTGGAACTCAACAGGAACCAGCTGATTGTATGGTCTGAAGTCTGGGAGTTTTGTGAGGGGCTGTGGCCAACTTCGGAATGCGGTTTTAATAAATATATAAGACTATTACACGGAGTGGGGGTCGTCATTAGTGCATCCCTCTCCAATAGGATCACTTTGGAGATGAGATGGAAGGACTCGAATACAGTCGGATTCTATTATCAAATAAACAATGGACCTACTGTTGAATTTTCTTCATTTCCTAGACCTACTCCTGCTCAAAGCGCATTTACATTAGGATATTATTATGTCGTTTATAATGGAAGAACTGCGAAATATCTTCAATTTTCTTTAGTTAGCCCTTCAAACGTTGGAACAGGTGGATGGACCTTAATTATAGAAAACCCCTCATTCCAAGTTGGCAATACATGGTACTTAATCCCCCGTGCGAGGGCTGTTCAAGGACCCAATTCTTGGATAGATGCAATATGGTATTGGGGATGTTACCAATACACTAATGTAAATGCTCTTTATCAAAGGAACTCTAATATAGGGCCCTATAAAGTCAAATTTTATTATACCTCATCGACATTAAGTGATGGGACGTTACTATGGGGATGAAGAGCGTTGTCTCCATCCAATTCTTATTTTATTTTTTATGTGTAGTGTTTACTGCTTACTGGCCTGTAAGAGGAGCGCTTGAAGGAGTTGTCGCCGCTAGTAGCTTGGTTCCAGCACTACTACTTGCTATGCCATGGTTAGTTATCTTGTTCATGGAAGGAAAGAAAATGAAATTCCAATACTTGCCCGCGATAATGTACTCGACCTTTTTGTCGGTACTGACATTGGGAGGAGTAAGAGAAGGTCTTTTCTTGAGGTCTGAAGGTTTAACATTAATAGACGCGACAACTAAAAACTTGGACGGGATTTTATATCTAGGATTATTAGTAATAACGGGATATATTAGTTATAGATCTGCATCAACCTCCACATTCGCCATGAGATTAACAGCTAGAATCATATGCGGTGTCTCCACCTTACTTCTTGGGATACTCTATATTCAAGCACTAAATTACAGCACCACTATCGACATCATGTTAATTAGTCTAATATTTTTGATAATTGCATTGATCAATACTTTCTTAATAATTTTGGAATATGCGCGAAGGAGAAAAGCCAGTAAATATTTTTACCTTCCTTCTGAAATCAACCATAATACTGTTCTTTCGGTATGCTATACATAACCACGAACAACCGTCACTGGAGCGGTCTCTCTGGGGCTACGCTTAAGGAGGGAAAGAGCTGGGGCAAAAAGACCTCTGAAGGATATGATCAGCAGTGTTTTTGCGATGCGACGAAAGCCCTGCCGTTGATCGTCCACGCACTACATGAAAAAGTGAAGACACGGCGTAGAGAGTCGGACCTCAGCTGGCTACTCAGCCAGCCGCCTCGGTAGCCGGGCCTACTGTCATCCCGCTGCCTTAGACTAGGAGTATGGTTATGTCGCCGACGTTCGTCCCCGTAGGGCCAGTGTAGATCAGGCCTCCGACTTTTTTGAAAAACGTATGGGAGTCGTTGTTCTCGAGGTACTCTTCTGGGTTCAGGCCCTTCTCGGCTGCGCTTCGGAGCGTTCCGTCGGTCACCACGGCTC
>JAVVGN010000075.1:0-8424 GCA_032249095.1 Candidatus Caldarchaeales archaeon
CAGCGCTGTGGGGGTTTATAGTTCAGGGAGCCTCCTCGTAGCGCCTCTTCTTCTCCTCGTAGCTCCTCCTATCCGAGATGGGCCGGGCTGGGCACCCCAGAACCATCTCGCCCGGCTTAACGTCCCTAACCACGACAGAGCCTGCGGCGATAACTGCTCCCGCACCCACGGTCACGCCGGCCAAGAGTATTGCTCCCGCTCCAACCACCGCTTCGTCCTCGATCATGACCCCCAGCAGCCTACTGCTCAGTGGGTAGCGGTCGTTGGTCACGCAGACGTTGGGGCCGATGAATACTCTCCTGCCCACCCTCGTTAGGTGTGGCAGGTAGGCCATGGATTGGATGTTGGTCTCCTCGCCCACAGTCACGGCCCCGTCGAGCTGGGAACCGCTGCCTATCCTCGCCCCGCTCCCGATAAAGCTGCCCCTCCTGACCAGTACTCCATGCCCCAGCTCCACCCGGTCCCCGACCTCGACGCCCTCGTAGATGACGCATCCAGCCCTCAAGACGCAGAGACTCCCGATCCTGGCCCCATCACTCAGCTCGTCGAGCTCGTTGATTGAGCAGGGTGGGCCTCGGAGCAGCTTATCTCTCGACGGATACCCGATTATCGTGTTTGCATCGACGTATGTTTTGTCCCCTATCTCTGACGGGCCTAGGACGAGTGCGCCCTGGACTACGTTGCCTCTTATCCTCGCCCGGGGGCTGACGTAGCTTAGCATCGACATGAGTGGGGCATCCTACTATAAGCGGATTGTGGGGGAGCGGATTGTGGGCGCTATGCGGGCCTCTGGGCGCGCCTTGCCAAGAGCACATATAGGTCGAGCTCGCTCAGAGCATTCTCGGCACTCTCATACCACTCATTCGGCACAGGCCCCCAGAGCCTGCCGTCCCGCATTAGGAAGAGCTCGTCGGCCACTAGTAGGGCCTCTATCGGGTCGTGGGTGACGTATATAAGGGGTTTGCCGAGCCTCCTGATGTGCCGAATCACCCTCACCTTCTGGGTGAAGTCTATGCTGGAGACGGGCTCGTCGAGCAGAAGTGCCTCAGGGTCCTTGAGCAGGACCGTGGCTAGGTTGAGCAGCTGAAGCTCGCCCGCGGAGAGTCCAGCGCCCTGGGATATCCTCTCGAGGCCGAGCCGCTCTATCACGTGGGCGGGGTCGGCGCCGTAAAGCTTCGCGAAGTATCTCAGCTGCTCTTGCGGCCTGAAGGGGAGCTTGACTGGGTGCTGTGGCAGGTAGCCGAGCCTTCTCTCGCCCGGCGGGAGGCTGGTTATGTCGGCGCCGTTGAGTAGTATTCTGCCCGAGTCTGGCCGGTAGAAGCCCATGATGCACCTCAGAAGGCTCGTCTTTCCGCTACCGTTGCGGCCCACGATGACTGTCCTGCTCTCCACAACCATCCTCTCGACGTAGATGCTGAGCCCCCAGCGCCTTATGGAGAGGCCCCTAATCTCTAGCACCCTTCTCACCAAGCGTGAGGGCAATCGAGACCAATAAGGCTACCAGAAGAAGTATCAACGCAGCGCCAGCGACCTCCTCAAAACCCGCCCTCATGAAGGTCTCGTAGATGTAGATCCCGACCGTAAGGGGGCGCTGGGCTATGATGAAGAAGACCCCAAGCTCCGAGAATGCTCTAAACCAGCAGAGCAGGGCCGCGGATATGAGCGCGGCCTTGGAGGACCGGAGGATAAGCAGGATGAGCCGGTGCCCGCCGACCCTGAGGCTCGCGAGGAACTCTAGGTAGCCGGTCTCCGCGAGCGACGCCAGGTAGCTTCGAAAGACTCCGAACCCTATAGGGAGGCAGACGACCAGCATACCCGTGAGTACCGCTAGGCCGGTGTCGTGGAGTCCGGTCCTAAAGAAGATCGGGGCTAGGAGGACGCCGATGGCCGTGTGGGGGATTGCGGTGGGGAAGGTTGTAAGGGCCGTGATAATCCTCCCGTCGCTCCTCAGGCTGCCGAGCGAGGTGAGGAGGGAGAGCGGGATGACGATAGCCGTGGCGAGGCTCGAGTAGAAGGCGGTTGTTATGAGCGGGCCTAGTAGCTGGGGGGTAAAGGCCAGCCTCTGCGTCGCGAGGGTGGGGACTGTGAAGACGGCGAGATAGGTTGACGAGACTGCTAGCGAGTAGATCCAGAATCGCTCCATCCGTCAATACCTCTCCAACCCATACATGGATGTGTCAATCCTCTCGAGCGCGGCTAGGAACCGGTCTCCGGCCGGGCTGAAAGAGACCACCTCTGCCACGAAACTCTTAATCTCTATCTCGCCCACGCTGGTCAGGGCGAGGAACCTCACGGGCGGGTTCTCCGCGAACTGTATCTCTGGGGGCAGCTCCATTACGTTGAACCTCTCGCCATAGCGCTTGTAGACTATGAATGGTGTGTGGGCGAAGATGCAGTCGACTGCTCCCGCCTCAAAAAGGGAGGCGACCCCTGCCAGGTCGTCCCTCGCCGCAAACCTCCCGTGGGCGCTGAACCCCCTCACGTCGATGATTACAGCACCATCCCCCCTCTTGGCGAAGGATGCTGAAAGACCCTCCTCTATCTCTTCGAGCCTCAGATAGCCGTATTGTGTGGACAACCAGTAGAGCGCGGCGAGCGCCCTGTAGCCGATTGGGGCCGTGTTGGGGTCCGCAACACCTATTCTCACTCCACCTAAACCCTGAAGACTCGTTAGGTCTTTGCAGACCAAATGTAGTTTGAAGTGGCCGAGTATGAGTCTCTTGAACTGTTTATCGCGGATCTCCTTAATCAGCTCCGAATCAACAGTCAAGTAGGCGTCGGGCACCCTCCCTTGCTGTATAAGCCTCAGAGCAGCCACGCTGCCGATCACCCTTAGATCGGCCCCGCTATGTCCCAGCATCTCCGCCGCGTCGCTGGCCAGCTTAAGGAGGGTTGGGGCGACGTAGATAACGGCGGCTTCCTCGCCACGCCGATGCGAGCCCCACAACGAGGTCGGCACCGACACAGCTACCGCGAGGAGAAGGGCGGCCAGAAGCGTCGCCCTCCACAAAATCACCATCGCCGCGGCTTGTGGCCCCCACTATAATATAAATATTTGACCGATTTTCCCCAACGCTACGCAACGACCATCCGTTCCCATCAACCGTTCATGCCCTCTAGGCCCATCAGCCGCCGTATCTTTTTTAGCTGGCTAGAGATGCTTGTCCTACAAGTGCCAGGGGGGGTGGAGGGGCTGGGGAGGCGGGTGGGAGCTGCTGGGGTCTCGCCTGAGCTAGCTGAGGATCTCCTCGACCTACTACTAACGACCTACAACTCGGCTGGTATTGGGCCCGAGGCCGGAATCAAGGTCGCGCAGCTCTACATGTCGGGCAGGATCTCGAGCCCCGAGGGCATGGAGCTTCTCCTCAGGCTCTGCGCGGCCGTTGAGCCGGAGAAGACAGTCCAGATCCTCAGGAAACATGGCCTAAACATCTAAGGCATGAGGTTCTCGATCGAGCTCCCACCCAAAGACCCTCTCTGGAGGCTCCAGATCTACGCCCACCTCGCCGACAAGCTCTCATTCGACGCCATCTGGCTGAGCGACCACTACTTCAACAGGAATACCCTGATCTCCGCAACCGTGATGGCGGGAGTCACTAGGAGGCTGATGATCGGGCTGGGGATCATGAATCCCTACCTCTACCACCCGGTCTGGATCGCGCAGGCCGCGGCAACCCTCTCCGAGCTTGCTCCAGGCCGAGTTATGCTGGGGATAGGCGCCGGCGATCGGCTGACGCTAGAGTCTATAGGCGTCGAGCAGGTCAGACCCGTAAGCAGGGTGAGGGAGGCCGCCAAGATCATCAGGGAGACCCTTGGAGGAGAGTCTGGAGCGAGGGGCAGGCTGGACTTCAGGCCGTGGGGCAGGATACCCCTATACGTGGCGGCGCAGGGCGAGCGCTTCCTGAGGCTCGCGGCGGAGGTGGGTGATGGGGTGCTGATAAACAGCTCGTGGCTCCACAGCCCTGAGAGTCCTGTGGGGATCGTGAGGGGAGAGCTGGCGCGGATAGGACGGGACGAGAGGGCCTTCTCGCTCGAGATGGAGGTCCTAGTCTCCCTACACGAGGATCGAGAGAAGGCCAGAAAGACGGTCAAGCCCTACGTGGGAGTCATCTCCCTAGGCATCCCACCAGACCAGGCGGAGGGGCTCGGAATAAGCCAGGAGGCGCTATCGAGGATAAGGGAGATGGTGCTGAAAAGGAACTGGCTAGAGATCCACAAGGTGGTGCCGGATAACCTGGTCGAGCTCTTCGCTGTCGCGGGGGAACCGCGCTATGTTGAAGAACGTATCTCGACGCTGTGCAAGGCCGGGCTTGACGGTATAGTTCTGGGGGGTCCGCTGGGCCCAACGCCAAGGCGCGCCGTCATCGAGCTGGACAGGATCTTGCGCGGTCTCAGAAGATGACCGAGCGCGCCAGCGCGCGGAGCTTGGATCTAAAGTCTTCGAGCTCCTCCGTCGAGAGGATTCTCCCGCCGAACCGCACCTCCTCGTACCTCTGAATAATTGCCTCCACCTCCTCTCTGCCGAGACGCGAAAACACCTCCCTCACCGTCATGGGGCGCAGGTCAGAGACCATCCCCTTATCAGCCATGATACTGATGATTGTGACCATACACTCCTTGAGATATTCGCGCTGCCTCTCCGGGGGCACCTCCGAGCGGAGGAGTCTCTCGAGCCTCCAGTAGGGTCCTGCCTCAAGGCTCTCGGGGCTCGCCTGCGGAGCCCTCCTAATCCTCCTCCTAATCGTGAGGATAGCCGCGGCAACGGCGATGTTGAGGAGCAGCCAGAGGCCGGGGTTATAGACTATGTCGAGCTCCATCCTATTCGGTCTCCTCTACGACCGTTGCGTTTGTCAGCTGTATGGGGATGAAGACCTCGTCCCATGGGACGATCATGGCTGTCCAAGGAATAATGATCTCCATCTTCGAGTAGACCGGGATGACTACGTCGTAGAGCGTGTAGCCAGCGGGCGTGTCTAGCCTCAGGTAGTAGGGCCTAGGCGTCAAGTGGGTCTCAAGCCTCTCGCTCGTGGGAAACACCATCTTACGGCCACCATGATCTAACACGCTGACGAAGGGTGTTGAAGCGTAGACGTTGTTATCGGTGGGCGGTTTATACTCTAGCTCGATCTTGGTCGAGGAGGTCGTGAAGTTAACATAGGTCTTGAGCGAGATGGGGATTATCTTCTCCTCCCTGAAGATTACAATCACCTCGAGGGGCTTATCGACACTCACGATCATCCTGTGTGGATAGAGTATCCCGTCCCTCCACGAGACCATGAGGCTGTAATTGCCTGGTTGGAGAAGGAACTCTGCCTCCCCCTTAGCGTCGAGCTCCGAGAACAGGCGGCCCAAGACGACGAATACAAGGCCAGGCGGGGGCGGGGTGGGCGGGGAGCCCTCGATAGAATGCATGACCCTGACCTTCACAGGTATCCCCGCCTTGACTGGTCCCGCTACGACGGCGACTTGGCGCAGTGCTGGTGAGGACGAGAAGGAGAATGGGTCAGCGTTGAAGAGGGCGAAAAGCACGGCGAGTAGCACCGCCAGGAGGATCATGATCCTGTCGGGCCCTCTCCGCATGGCTCGCCCTAAGATAATGGTGCTGGATAGTGTCCAAATAAGCATTTTTGTTCACCTCTCCCTCGCAACCTGATAGTATAGCGTGAATAGGCTTAGGAATAGCTTTAGGTTTGTTATTCCCTGTACATGGTCTCTTGCGCTTAGCTTATGGTGGAATACTACGGTTCTCTCCTTTAGGTATCTGAAGAATCTCTCTACCCTATTCCTCATACCGAATCTCTCATGCCTATACTCTAGCCCAAGCCTCTCAAATGCCCATCTATACCATGGGCCTTTATCGACTATGACTAGTGGCTTGTTTGTACACATCTTTAATGCTTTCTTAAGGAATGCTAATGCGTTTAGGCTGCTCCTACCATAAGACGCCTCCAGAGCCAGTAATTCCTTGGAATCTACGTCTACTGCAGACCATATGTATACGTAGGATTTCTTGACACGTAGCTTGGTCTCATCAACAGCTATACATCTCCTATACCTAGGCTCCTTAGAGACCCTGATCTCAGATACCCTATTGGCAAGGTAGTGGACGGCGGACTTGTTCATGGACTCTAAAGCCAAGCTAAGAACCTTGGAGACCTTCCTACAGCTACCATGGAACATGTAGTCCAATACCGCTAAGGCCTTAACCTCCCTACTCTTTTATTACGCCTAAAACAGCTCGAAACCAGGGCCACAACATCCATAACATACAAGACACATCAACCGGCCCTTAAACATAACACCTTATTTGGACACTATGTGGTGCTGGATGGGCGGATATAAAAATGAATGTATAGAAGGATCGAGAGGGAAAGAAGGGGGGAGGGTGGCTGGCCATCCGTGCGGCATCTGGGAAACCCTAGAGGAGGCCGGACGTTATATCCGCCACCACAGGACCCGACAGCGGGGTGCGCGTTAAATCCTCAATCATACCGGCCTCTGGGCTTTATCCCTGCGCCGGTATGGCCAGCCTCCCTAGGGCTTCCTGCCTATATATCCCCCAGACTCTCGATAACACCTCCTTCTTCCTCTCCGCGGTCAGCTGAACCTCCTGGGCGAGAAGTGTTGCAAAATCGGGTCCTCGCGCCCAGAGATAATCCTCTCCACGAGGAGGGCTGTCGCGGGGCTGAGTGTCAGCCCCAGCCTACACAGCCCGGTCGCGACTATGATGGTGCTCCTCTCGCTCGCCCGCCCTATAACAGGCAGGCCGTCGGGAAGGCATGGCCTAGAGCCTACCCACTCGTCAACCACCCTCAAGCCCCTCAGAGCAGTTAGCGCCCTCTTCGCCTTCTTCAGCATCAGCCCGATCTTGCCGCGGTCGAGCGGTGCATCAGGATCATTCAGCTCGAAGTAGCTTGTCAGGCGCATCGCGCCCGCCCCCGTCTGGCTCACAACTATCTTCTCATCCGCGTAGAATATGGGCCTGGATATCCGGGCCTGCGTGGGTTCTGTTATTGCTAGATATCCCCTCCCAGCAGCGAGCGGTATCTCTACTCCCATGCGGGCGAGGAGTTTCCTAGTCCAGGCCCCCGAGGCGATCACGGCGCTCTCAGCCTCAATCTCCGAGCTCTGCGTCCTAACCCTCGCGGCCTCACCCTCTTCCCGAATGCTGGCGGCATCCTCAGGAACCATCCTCACCCCAAGTCTATGGACGGCGGAGTAGAGCGACTCGAGCGTCTTGGCTGGGTTCACCCACGCGTCATCCAGGTAGTAAAGGCCGCCGACGACCCCCCGCTCCAAGAGCGGCTCCATCTCTCTGCACCTCTCACCATCGAGGGCCTCGACCCTGTAGCCGAGCCGCATCGCGTCTTCCCTAACCAACTGCGACTCGTGCGCGAAGAGCTCGTCCGAGAAGTAGACCTCTAGGGACCCCGCCTCCACAAGCTCGGCGTCAAGCCCCTCCGACCTGATTGTCTCAAGCCAGAGCCTCTTGCTCTCGGGGACTAGCCTCGATAGGATCCGACCCCTCTCTATGACTAGCTCCCTCTTGAGGCCCCTAGCGTATCTCCAGATCCAGCCCCTAGGCAGGGACTCCCTCAAAGCAATAATAGGGCTTGTCGAGAGGTATGAGCCCCGCCTCAAGGCAAGCCGGACAACCCTCCAAAACCCCATGATCTCGGGGACCGTCGTTGTCGAGCCTTGGTGAATTATCCCGGCGTTACCCCACGAGGCCCCCCTCCTAAGGTTTCCTCCGACTAGAATAACCTCGTACCCGGCCCTCCTAAGCCTATAGGCTGCGTGTAGTCCGACAAAGCCGACGCCCACAACAACCGCGTCAGCCCGCATCAGAGAAGACACCAGCCCCACATCGCTGAGCAGACAACGACTAACCTGTTGCCACGCATGCTATAATGCTTCACGAGGCTGCAGGCGTTCCTGATCCTATCGGGCCCGGCGAGCGATGTTCCACCGAACTTGAATACGAGCCTCAACTCTATGATTTCCTGCATTTTTGTCTGAAAAGGAGCCCAGCTATATACCTGAGCCTCCGAAGCCCAGGCCTGCCTCCAAACTTATTATGTTATGTCTGTATTATTTTTGAAAGGGGAAAAGAGTGGGGGAGAGGGAGTTTCTCCAACCTGACATTAGAGAAACCCAGAAGACCGGGGGAGGTATTTCTGGGCCACACCGCCAGTTAGGGGCGGTGGGTGCTCTCATCAGGCCGCTCCAGCCTCCCGGGTCTTTTCTCCGTCAGGCTGGAGTCGGCCGGCCTCCTGGGCTTCTATCGCTAGTCTCCTGATGTCTCTGAGGGTTCTTTTCGCCACGCGTAGGATTGCCTGCCATTGTCTCTTACCCCTCCGACGATAGCACTCATAGATTGCTAGATACCTCTGATTTCTATGTGTGATTGTTGCGTATGCCAAT
>JAVVGN010000076.1:0-8401 GCA_032249095.1 Candidatus Caldarchaeales archaeon
AACATCACTCCGACACCCGATGGAGTCATGGTTGTTCAGAACGAGTGGGATGGCATGATGAGGACTTGGACGATACCCTCCATCGAGACGCTGAGGTGGCTTATACATGAGGCCACTGCTGGAGAGACGCCGCCGAGAATCTACCACCTACCACCACTCAACTCGATAGTCCTAGAGAGGGAGCAGATAGAGAGGTTCCACATAGTTGCGAGGCCATACGAGATAAAGACGCAGAATGAGGGGGGTGTAAGATATTGAAGTTCTACGCAGACGTTCACAGAACTAAGAAGAATGGCGAGAGCTTCAGGATAACATACACTACTGACGGAACAGCTTTCAAACACGTAGACGGCTTCGGCGAGATCCCTGCTGGGCCCGGAGACAAGCTATTCATGGATACACTACCACCCCAACACACGGACGGCGCGATAGAACTACTAAGGAGAGGGGTAGAGGTCTATTATCTCAGGAGGCTTACACTAATTGAGAAGATTCGCAGGGAGCATAAGCTACCGAAGAGCGCTAGGGGAGACATCAAGACATTAATGAACATAGAGGAGAGGTGGTTCAGGAGGGTTACTTAGGACTTCCTAGTCATGCGTAGGATGATATTGGCCTACAGGTCTCTATTGAAGACTCATCAGCAACTCGTCAATAAGGCCAAAGCCCTGTCGGAGAGCGAGAGGGTTACGCTGAAGCCAGCTATCTCCTCCATAGAGAGGCAGATTATTGAGGAGGCTGGTAAGAGGTATCCGGCCTACAATAGGCTTGTGGATGAGCTAGGTGTTCGTGGGAATATTAAGGCGAAGAGGGGTAATTTTCTCATCTTTAAATTATAGGTACGTTAGCGGTCCGGTCGGCTCGTCTAGAGGAAACTAGCCGCTTAGCGATTGAGAAAGATTTCACATCCCACGCATAAAGACTCAAAACCTCCACGACCTACGCCTAACCGCCGAGAACAGTCTTGATGCAGCTATTCCCGACTCTCATCGTTGTAAACTGGTGAAGAGAGTGTTGGGTCATCGCGGCAGTAATGGTTTGCATTGAACGGCGCGTCTTAGTGGACGGACTGGGGGTTTCCACGTTTGTGGGTATTCCTCCAAAAAAATGGTAGGTGTTGGACTATATCCCCTATGCGGCTACAGCTAGTACTAAGTCTTCTTGTAGTTGCACTACTCATCCTCTCAATGTTCGCGGCTCTTAGCCCCAATGCAGAGGCGGCGCGGAGGACAAGATCGCGCACGAGGACCACAAGTTCTTCGACGGTTACGAGCCTTACGTCGGCCACCTCTACCACGATTTATAGCGATACATACCCCGCCGTTGATCCACGTACTTTAGGTAACTGTCCCCCGAGGTCCATGATAGATACTACGTCACCGGGCCGGACGGCAGGAAGTACAGGAAATGGCACCCCGTTACGGTTCTAATCGACCCGTCGAACCCGATGAAGGGTACATGACCTTTGCCCACGAGCATGGCGATAACCCGGTGCAGGGAAGGTTCCGTGACATGCCAGCCTTCGGCTATCCTTCAAAGGTCGCTGGAATGATTGACGAGATAGCCGCTCACGCCGGGTTCAAGGTCTTCTACCACAGGATTGAGGGGGACGGGCAGAGTAACAGGGCGGAGTGGAGAATTGTTTACCATCAGGGAACGGCTGGTGCCGCACGCCTTGTTAGGGAAATCCACTCGATTCAGATAAATGTAATTGACGCAGCCGGAAGAGTTACGAGCGTTAAGGTCATGGGTTCGACGGGCCAGCTTAGTCCAAAGTGTGGCCCCAGGGTGGGTGACAGAATTGTACCTGATGGGGAGTGTGTGAGAAGTTATCAGGTCTACGAGGTTTGGTATTTCGCCGTCAGGGTTGGAGGCGGCGCCATCAACGGAGCCCGCTCTTTCGCAGCGCCCGGAACAGCGGTCTACAACCCCATGACTTACATGAAGGTGGGTGACTTGAGCAGGGTCTACCCAATGTCGGAGCTTCTCGAAAACCTCCCTATGGGAAGCCCTGATAGCTTCTTCTGCGGAAACCTACGCGCCATCGAGCACCCAGACCTCGGCTGGGGCAACACGGGGAGTGAATACTTTTGGACAGACGCCGTCGGCAGGGAGGTCTCGGGCCCGTGCAGCCACTCTACATGTATACAGCAGCGCGTGCCACCCCAATACTATGCTTGGTTTGACGACGACTCGATCTTTGAGGGTGTGTGTATAGACCTACCTCTCGGTGCTCCTGGCGGGAATTAGTTATCCTCCAGTTTTTCTCTCGCCCCTAAATTTATAAATTATAGGTGCGTTCACGACTTTTTGGCGCCGCGTAATGTACGCTCTACCGCCGAGGTATAGCTTCAAGGTGGTTGAGGAAGAGGTAGCGAGGTTCTGGTCTGAGAGGGATATTCCGAGGAAGCACATGGAGATGAATCGGGGGGCCCCGATATTCTCCTTCCTCGAGGGGCCGCCGACGGTAAACTCGTTTATGCATATCGGTCACGCGAGGGGCAGGGTCTACAAGGACCTCGTGCTGCGCTACCAGACTATGCGGGGGCTCGACGCCTGGAGAAGGGCAGGTTGGGACTGCCAGGGACTGCCAACGGAACTTGAGGTGGAGAAGAAGCTCGGCCTCACGAGTAAGAAGGATATCGAGAAGATTGGGATGGAGAGGTTTGTCGCGGAGGCGAACGCCCTCGTTGACTACTACATAGAACGCTGGAGGAGGGATTCTGAGAGGCTTGGCCTCTGGCTCGACTATGACAACGCCTACCAGACAAGGGCTGAGGACTATATGGAGCACGTCTGGTACTTTTTGAAGAGGTGCTACGAGAGCGGAGACCTTGTATCAAGCTACAAGGTCGTACCCTTCTGCCCGCGCTGCGAGACCCCACTATCTTCCCACGAGGTTGCGCAGGGATACGACGAGGTCGAGGACTACTCTGTCTATGTCAAGTTCCCCCTAGAGGGCGAAGAGGATGCCTCGCTGCTGATCTGGACCACCACGCCCTGGACTCTTCCGGCCAACGAGGCCGCAGCAGTGCATCCAGAGGAATACTACGTCAAGATCGAGGCTGCGGGTGGTGTGCTTATCCTGGCCGAGAAGCTCCTCGAGACTGTATGCAGAGACGCGGGTATAGGCGAGTACAGGGTTTTGGAGAGGGTCAGGGGCTCGCGCCTCGTCGGCCTGAGGTATAGGCATCCTCTGCTTGAGGAGGTCAGCGCCCACCGGGATCATGCCCCACCGGCTCACGGGGTTCTCACCGCAGAATTTGTCTCGATGGCCGAGGGCACGGGTATAGTACACATAGCGCCGGGCCACGGGCCTGAGGACTTTGACCTTGGCAGGAAGCACGGCCTGCCGCTCTTCTGCCCAGTTGAGCCGAACGGCGTCTTCAATAGGCTGGGGGGGGTCTTCGCGGATCTGGGGGTCAAAGAGGCTTCGGAGAGGGTTCTCGAGACGCTAAGAGAGAAGAACCTTCTGCTGAAAGAGGGGAGAATGGTCCACACATACCCCTTCTGCTGGAGGTGCGGAACCCCGCTCATCTATCTCCTAAGCCGCCAGTGGTTCCTGAGGGTCGACAGGATAAAGAGGATAATGATCGAGGAGAACTCGAGGATCAAGTGGTACCCGCCTTGGGCTGGGCAGAACCGGTTCGGCGAGTGGCTCGAAAACGCGGAGGACTGGTGCATATCTAGGTCAAGAGTTTGGGGGACCCCGCTTAATGTTTGGACCTGCGTTAGCTGCGGTGCCCAGAGGGTTGTGGGCTCACGCGGAGAGCTGGAGACCGCCCTGAGGAAGCCCGACCAACTCAGGCTCCATAGGCCCTGGATAGACCATGTCGTGTTCAAGTGTGATAGGTGCGGCGGCGAGATGCATAGGGAGCCCTACGTGCTGGACACTTGGCTCGACTCAGGCGTCGCCCACTTCGCAAGCGTCAACTGGCTGAAGGATCCGAGGCTCTTCGAGAAGCTCTTCCCCTACGACTTCATAACCGAGGCCATAGACCAGACACGCGGCTGGTTCTACACGCTTCTATTCACCTCGGCCCTCCTATTCGGTAGAAGCCCGTACAAGACCGTCTTAAGCCAGAACTTTGTCCTCGACAAGTATGGCAAGAAGATGTCGAAGAGTAGGGGAAACGTCTTATGGGCCTCAGAGGCGATGGATAATTGGGGTGTCGACAACATCAGGCTCTATCTAGTCAGCAAGGCCCAGTCGTGGGAGACGATAAACTTCGACCCCGACGAGGTCAGGAAGGTGAACCAGACCCTCAACATACTTTGGAACGTGGTGTCCTTCGCAAAGACCTACTTTGACCTAGACAAGTACGACCCGGAGAGGGAGAGTGTCAGCCAGATGTTGCCTCACGCAGAGCCGGAGGACAAGTGGATCCTCTCAAGGATAAACAGCCTGATCAAGTATGTGGGAAGCTCCATCGAGAGATTCGAGATACATGAGGCTGCGAGGGCCTTGATGCGGTTCATAGTCGAGGATCTCAGCAGAACATATGTCAGAGCGGTGAGGAGGAGGTTCTGGATCGAGGAGCGGACAGGGAAGAAGATCGCGGCCTACGCAGCACTGCACTACGTCCTAAAAAGGCTGCTCATAATGCTCTCGGTCTTCGCTCCCTACATATCTGAATACTTGTACCAGAGGATTAGGAGCCAGGATGACCCTGAGAGCGTATGCCTGAACAAGTGGCCTAGGCCCGACGAGAGGCTCATAAATCTGGCCATAGAGGATAGCATGCAGATTGCTGACGACGTGATCGTAGCGGCTCTCAATGCCCGGAACAAGGCTAGGAGGAAGCTTAGGTGGCCCGTTAGGAGGCTCGTGATCTCGCCCAAGTCGCCCAGAGCTCTCGAGGCCATCCAACTGCTCAGAGAATTCATAGAGAGGATGACCAACAGCCTGTCAGTCGAGCTGCTTGGGGTAGGTGAGAAGCCAAGGGAGACTGTACAGAGGATTGCCCCCATACCTGCGGCGCTCGGCCCCAAGGCGGGTAAAAAGCTGGGCGCTGTTGCGGAGGCTTTGTCCAGGCTGAACGCCGCCGAGTTCGCCGAGCAGGTCTCTAAGAGCGGGCGCTACACGCTTGTCCTAAGCGACGGAACGTCGATCGACATCTCGGAGCGGGACTTTAGGGTCTTTGAGGAGCTGCCTCCCCACATAGTCATGTGTGAAGGACGCTTCGCAACCGTCTACATCGATGTCTCTGAGGATGAGAGGCTGAGGTCTATGTCGGTTGCCAACGAGGTGATCCGTAGGATACAGGTGATGAGGAAGGATCTGAACTTGGAGATAGTGAAGGAGGTTCCGTGCATCTTGTCTGTGAATCCGCCCGAGGGGCTTGAGACACTTAAGCCGGTGGTCGAGTATATTGAGGAGGAGACGAGGACGAGGATAGAGATAGAGAGCGGAGTCAATGTTGACGAGAACTTCTACGTCAGGGAGTGGGAGGTCGATGGGATGAGGATTGTTATCGCCCTCGCCAAGAGTGGTGACGGCGAGAGCGCTTAGCCGATGAGCGAGGTAAAGGCGCTAGCTAAGATCGTGGCGGGGCTATCGGATATCGAGTTTAAGGTCCTCGAGGTCATGGAGAGGATGTCGGATTCTGGGCGAGCATCAACCGTTACGCATCTCGCGGAGATGCTGCGGATGGATGAGGAGCGGGTTAGGGAAATCGTGGCGACGCTCAATAGGCACAAGCTTGTTTGGGCCCCACGGGGGGCCGAGTCCGGATACTACCTCAACTTTAGGGGGCTCGACGCTCTGGCGCTCAACAGCGCGGCTAGGCGTGGAATACTCACGCACATCGGAGTGAGGATAGGTGTCGGGAAGGAGGCCGACGTATACACGGGCATCAGCGGAGAGGGTAACCCCGTCGCAGTGAAGTTCTACAGGATTGGGCGCGCGAGCATGAAAAAGCATAGAAGGTGGAGGGAGGTCAGCCTCGAATCGACCAACTATCTAGTCTCATCAAAGAGAACGGCGTCAAGGGAGATGGAGGCCCTCCGGATCCTCTATCCCGTGGGGGTCCCAGTACCAGCCCCCATATACAGAAATAGACACATGATCGTCACTTCTCTGATTCAGGGAGACCTGTTGGTAAGGGTTAGAGAGCATCCCTCACCGGAGAGGCTACTGAATGAGATTATTGACTCGATCTCGGCCGCGTTGAGATCTGGCGTCATACACCGAGACCTAAGCCCCTACAACATACTCGTCGACCTAGAGGGTCACCACATAATCATAGACTGGCCTCAGTGGGTAACGCCCGACCATCGCAACGCGGCCATGTATCTGGAGCGCGACATCAGAAACATCACCTCCTATTTTAGACGAGCCTTTAAGATCCAGGTCGACGAGGAGAGGTATAGGCAGCTGGTCTTGGGGCTGAGCCGTTAGTCACCTATGGAGCCTGTACGCTCGTTGTGTAGAGCCGCGTGTTCTGAGTCTACTGCCCGCCGGCGATTAAGTTTAAATCTTAAAAATAGGGGGTTTATCGTTAATGATGAATAAGATTATCCTGGGGCTAATACTCTCGGCCCTGGGGCTCGGCATCTCGCTCCTCTCACCCATTATCCACATAATGCTTGTCTCGTATGGTGTTGAGAGCTTTCTGGCCTACGAGGCGCTGCCAGGCCTCACGATGCATCTTCTCCTCTCGCTCGTGGGGGTGCCTATCAGCGTGTCGGGCCTGCTCCTTTTTAGGCGGGGTGTTAGGGAGGAGCTTGAGGAGGAGGCCCTCACCTATTCTAGAAGGCCAGCCGTCGAGGGGTTTGAGTCGCTGATCCAGCGGCCTAGACCTGGCGGTCCTGGGGAGCAGCCGAGGCCTGATGTGGGGGAGAAGCGGTCGAAGGATGCGGGTGCTCAGCTCCCGCCGCGGGGAGGCGTTAAGGTGAAGAGCTCCGGCACCACGATCATCTGCTCCAAATGTGGCGCGGAGACGCCCGTGGGCTCGAGGAAGTGTAGGGGGTGTGGTGAGAGGTTTATGGCGCCAGACGACCCGTTAAAGGCCTGCCCAATCTGTGGATGCGACCTCGGAGCTGCGATGGTCCTCGGAGACGACGTGTATGTATGCGGCTTCTGCTTCAGCGAGCTCATAATAGAGAAGGATCTGGCCAGGAGGATCTTCTAGAGGGCTTGATCCGTTGAGCCCAGCCTCCACAATAGCGTTACACAATAGCGCTGCGTGCAGCTCTCGCAATGGATAAGTAGCTCTCAGCATTCCTCTCTCTCATATACCCTGCCCTCGGGGGCCACATTGCCTTTGCTACCCCCTCCATGTTAGCTATAGGCTCTCGCTTACTGTATCTTTATGCCCCCGATACTAACATGGATAACCGTATAGTGTTGTTTGTCCTTTTCTTTTGAATATCACTTCGTTTCCCCATGGGTCTAGCTGTGTTGGTATGTTTCCGTGTTTTATGCCTAGTGTGTGTCTTGGTTTAGATTTCTCCTTCTTGATGAGGCTTATCTCCCTCTCTATTCCTTTGGTTCTGCTTGAGCATAGTTAGTCTGGGGTTGGTGATGGCCTGGTTATTGGGGCCACTACTCTTTATATGTGGGGCCGGTGGGGGGTCTTCTCCGAAACGGGTGATGTGGATGGAGTGGGATGGTGGGGAGGTTCCAGTTGGTTGCGAGGCAATACGAGATAAAGACCATAGAATAAGGAGGTGGATAAGTGGTGGTAGGGTCTTCATTGACTTCGGACGTAACAGGGTCTATGCTCTTCCAGAGGACGGTGAGGATGTGATAATCTTCGGCGGCTTCTTGGAGATGTTTGGGAGGCTGAGGCCGAGGGTTGTGGTGGCTGATAGTTATCCGAGGAAGCTCCTGACTTATTCCAGCCGTTCTATGCTTCTCCGTTGGAGCTTGAGGTTAGGGCTCTGACGGAGCTTTGGGTGGAGATGGCTGGGATAAAGAGGGCGGCCAAAAATACACGGACCACAACAGATGATCCATTAGCAGATGAGGCTCATAAGATATTGAGGCGCTACACTGAGAGGCTGGCGACTAGGATTCATGAAAAGGCTATGGGGATAGAACTCTACAGTATGGCCGTCGAGGGGGTTGGTCTTAAGGGGCCGGCGCTAGCGTACATTATTTCGCGCGACGGGTTCGTGCTCAAAGCTTTGTCTAGGGATAGGCTGGTCTTCAGGTTTCAGATGACTGGTAGGCGAAGACATAGGGAGAGAAATACGAGGAGTAGACTACTGATACTGCTTGCTTGTTCAGTGGTGCTTAACAGGCATCAAGGATACTACCAGGTCTATCAGAGATTTTTTGAGAGGTTTCAGACAGAGGGCTATGGGAGAAGGGCGTTCTGGAAGTCCATTTTAAGGGTGGCTGAGAGAATACTGAAGGACCTACACATCCTTGCTAAGAGCCAAACACCACGATCCC
>JAVVGN010000077.1:0-8253 GCA_032249095.1 Candidatus Caldarchaeales archaeon
TCTCTCTAAACCCCGTATTGAGGGGGTTGATACAGAGGGCGGAGGGAGGAGCCAGAAAGATAGAAGTCAAGATACTCTACAACAAGTATTACTGGGCCATAAAATACGAGAAGGACTTAGACATGGACGGAAACATCCTATACTTCATAGAGAGCGCCAAGGAACTACTACCAGGATATATAAAGACCTCAAAGGGGCTAATACTCCCAAGAGAACCAACTACGCCCCAACAAACATTAGGGTCTTGGAGAAGGAGGTAGGCGTTGTTAAGAAGGAGAAATCTAAACTAAAGCACCTATTAGACATAGAGCACGAAAACATGCCAATACAACTAGACCTATGGGGAAACGAGGTAATATTCAGGGGAAAGGGACAGACAACACTATACGGATACCCAAGGCCAGAGGCATGAGCTTTAGGCGAATTCTATGCTAAAAGCTTGTTTATTTAACCTAGCTTCCCATTAGATTAGATTTAACTACGGCGAGGGCCTGCTATTTCGTCGGCATGCCATCCATGAGTCTTGACGATGTGTTGAGGAAGGTCGTCGAAGACGCAGTAGCCGAGTATAGAGCTCGAATTAGGGAGCTGGAGGAGGAATACCTTAGAAGAGTCAGCGGCCAGTCGGAGGAACTCTTAAGGAAGGCGTCCACGGCTTCAGCAGCGATACGGCGTGAAGCCTCTGCAACCTATTCCAGAATCGTGACCCAAGCAAGCCTCGATGCACGTCGCGAGTATCTCGCGGTACTGGAGGACGGTCTGAACTCTGTGATCTCCGCGGCCCTCGAGGAGATATCCAAGATGAGAGGAAGTGAGGAGTATGCATCTTCTTTAATGGGGCTTCTGCGAGAGGCCATCGATATTGTTGGGGGCGAGGACCTAGTGGTTGAGTGTAGCCCTGAAGATGCCGAGCTGGTGAAGAGGCTGGCTCTGAAGCTTGGGAAGGAGAGGGGGATCTCGATTAGAGTATCGGATAAGTATGTAAATTCTCTGGGCGGTGTGAAGGTGAGTAGAGGGGATGGCTCAGCCGTTTATAACAACACGATCGAGGCGAGGCTTGAGAGGATGAGGCCTATGCTCAGGAGCGAGATAATAAAGCGGCTAAGTGTTCAGACTTCTCCATAGATTATACTCAAAGTTTTTTAGGTCGGGGAGAGGTGTCTCAACAGTAATGCCCGTCAAAGGCACGATCACCTGGGTATCTGGTCCTACCGTGAAGGCAGAAGGGATGAGCGGCGCCAGGATGTATGAGATGGTGTACGTCGGTGAGGAGCGGCTCATAGGCGAGGTTATCAGGCTCGAAGGTGACAACGCCTACGTGCAGGTCTATGAAAACACTTCGGGCCTCTCGCCAGGTGAGCCGGTTTACGGGACCGGAAGTCCCCTGTCGGTACTGCTTGGGCCGGGCCTGCTGGGCAGCATTTATGACGGTGTGCAGAGGCCTTTACGCGCCATCGCCGAGCGTGTGGGGCCATTCGTTAAGAGGGGTGTCTCGGTACCCCCTCTAGACTTGGGGAGGAAGTGGCATTTTGTCCCAACGGTTAGGCCAGGTCAGGAGCTCGAGGCGGGCTCCGTGCTGGGCGAGGTCCAGGAGACCCCCCTCATAAAGTCATCAATCATGGTACCGCCGACGTCTAGGCCTGGCAGGCTCAAATACATAGCCCCCGAAGGAGATTATACCGTTCAAGAAACGGTCGCCGAGATCGAGACGAAGGGTGGCGCGCTGGAGAAAATCGCCCTCTCACATCGGTGGCCCGTGAGGACCCCTAGACCCTTCAGTAGGCGTCTCGACCCGGTGGTGCCTCTCATCACAGGCCAGAGAGTACTTGACACGCTCTTCTCCATGGCGAAGGGGGGAACAGGATGTATCCCAGGTGCGTTCGGCACGGGCAAGTGCGTCACTCCAGAGACACCAGTCCTCCTAGCTGACGGAGCCTTAGTGCCCATCGGCAGTCTCTTCGAGATGTTTGCCGGCCCTAACAACTCGCCGGGCAGTGACGCCGAGCTGCTAATCAAAGTGGATGGCCTGAGGATAATAGGGTTTGACGGGGTATCCCTCAGGGAGTTTGCCGCCTCGCACATCTATAGAGGCAAGTCACGGGGCCTAGTAGAGGTGCGGACTTCTTCTGGGAGAGTGATACGTGTAACTCCGGGTCACAGGCTTCTGAGACTCAACCCGATTGAATGTGTCATTGAAGAAGTACCTGCATCCTCGCTAGAAAGGGGCGACTACCTCGCGATGCCGAGAAGAGTAGAGATAATTGCGGCTGATTACCAAGAGGTTCCAAGAGAGGCGCTGGAGGAGCTAAGAGTAGATGACCCAGCAGCGGTGAAGGGTCTGCTATGCGTTCTCCAGAAAAAGTATGGCACACTCAAGACAATAGGCAGAATGCTTGGAGTTAGCTATGACTCCTTAAAGGGCTACTGGCTCGGCAAAAATAGGCCGCCCTACAAACTATACCTGAAGATTCTAGGGCTGTCCGGTCTGGCGCCGGCCCAGATGCTAAGACTACGCCCCACACATGGAAAAACAGTGACGATAAGGGCCATCATAGATGAAAAGTTTGCTGAGCTGCTCGGCCTGCTGCTCTCTGGCGGTATGATATCTGGTCGAGCAGTGAGGTTCTTCAACAACGATCCTCACCTGCTTGATAGGTTTAAGCAACTTCTGAGCGACGTCTTCGGCGTTGATGGGGTCGCCAAAACATATAAGAACGTAAGAGGGGTTGAGGCTCGGTCTAAGGCAGTCGTCACTATTCTGAGGCACCTGGGTCTCCCCGCTAGTGTGAAGTCAAGAAAAGCGGAGGTTCTTCACGTTATTCTGAGGTCGCCTGACAGTGTGGTCGCATCGTTCCTCAGGGGTTACCTATCTGGAGGCGGATCCTTCAGTGATGGAGTGCTAGAGGTTGTCTCGCCCTCGCCCCAACTCATTAGTGGGTTGGGATACCTGCTAACTCGCTTGGGCATACTATACACAGTCTCACAGAGGGGCCGATACTCGCGCCTGACAATAGGCGGGGTGAGAGAACTTCGCAAGCTTCACGAGCATATATTTGCCGAGGCTGCAGACCTCCCACTCTCCAAGGCTGTTCGGTCCTATCTCTCAAGTGCTAGCGAGAACCGGACGACGCGGGACGTTGTGCCTATCTCCCCAGACTCCCTCGTCGAGGCTCTGTCAGCATTCGCCGGGCGGCTCAAAAAGACTGGACACGTGCTTCACAACTATACAAAGCTGGGCGAGAGGCACGGTCTTCAGATGTCTCTAAAGGCCAGCAGCATTTTGGGGGAAGAGCTGCCCAGCCGAGTGCTCGTTCTGGCTGAGGCTTTAAAGAGTATCTTCTTCGACGAGGTCGAGGAGGTCAAGTTTATTGATGGAGAATTCACCGTCTATGACTTGACGGTGCCATTTGTCCACAACTTTGTTGGAGGAGATATCCCATCAATACTACATAACACGGTGACCCTGCACCAGCTTTCTAAGTGGAGTGATGCTCAGGTTATTCTACACATAGGCTGCGGCGAGAGGGGGAATGAGGAGGCGGAAGTTCTTAAGGAGTTCCCCGAGCTTACGGACCCTTACTCCGGTAGGCCCTTGATGGAGAGGACCATTCTGATAGCGAATACAAGCAATATGCCTGTCTCCGCCCGAGAGGCGAGCATCTATACAGGTACGGCCATCGCGGAGTACTATCGCGACATGGGATACGACGTGCTACTTGTGGCAGACTCGACCAGCAGATGGGCTGAGGCGCTGAGGGAGATCAGCGGAAGGCTTGAGGAGATGCCGGCTGAGGAGGGCTATCCCAGCTACCTCGCGAGCCGCCTCGCAGAGTTCTATGAGAGGGCCGGTAGGGTCGAGGTTCTTGGGAAACCACAGCGGGTCGGCAGCCTCACGATCGTTGGTGCTGTTTCGCCTCCGGGAGGCGACTTCACGGAGCCGGTCACGACGCATACACTCAGATTCGTCAGGGTCTTCTGGGCCCTCGACCCGACGCTAGCATACACGCGCCACTATCCCGCCGTCAACTGGATAATGAGCTATTCGGCCTACGTAGATACTGTAGCGGAGTGGTGGAGAAGGGTTGGCCCAGACTGGTACGAGCTCAGGTCAAAGCTTTACAGCATTCTGAGGAGGGAGGAGGAGCTGCTCGAGATTGTTAGGCTGCTTGGGCCCGAAGCCCTCGCCCCCGAGGAAAACCTAGTCCTCGACGCGGCGAGGATGATCAGAGAGGGCTTCCTACAGCAGAGCGCCTACGACCCCGTCGACTCATTCTGCAGCCCCCAAAAGCAGTTTAGGATGCTGAGGCTATTCGTCATGTTCTACGAGCTCGCCCTAGATGCCGTAAACAGGGGCGTCAGCCTAGCCGACGTGAGGAGTCTGCCAGTCATTAGCGAGCTCCTTAGGGCAAAATACACGATCCCAAACGACAAGCTAGACGAGTTTGACAAGCTAGAGCAGAGGATCAAGTCCGAGCTTGAGGGGCTTCGGGCGCCGATCCCCACATAGTGCCGCCTCCAAGGGATCGGGTTAGTTTCTCGCAAAGGCATCCTCTGACGCAACTATCGCCTCGGTGGCCTTTATGACTGCCACGACCCTCACGCCAGCCCGCAGATTCATCCTCTTCATACTATCCGTCGTCACAAGGGCTTTCAGAGTCTGGCCGGGATCGAGGTCTAGCTCAACGAGAGAGACTATGTCGCCCTCCCTTACGCTCTTCACCCTGCCTAATAGGAGGTTTCTCGCGCTAAGGTGGCTCTCTAGAAGCGTCACTATGAAGCCGGGCCTAGCATCGGACCTCGCCGAGTAATAAGAGAGTAGCAGATGCTGTGCATGCTCCGTCAGCCTGCTTCTGCCTCCTCCCAAGCCGCCTCTTTCTCCCAAGACAAGAGGGATCCCGAGGCGTGACTCCAAACTCCTGATCCAGCTCTTGCCGGTCTTAAGCGTCACTCCCAGCTCCCTGCAGGCCATACTCAAGGATCCGTGCCGCCTCACGCCGTCCAAAAGCTCTAAGACCCGCATTCTCACCTCGAAGTCTCCCCCCTCCGGCCCGCGTATTATGACGCGCCCAGAACGGACCGCTAAGACGGAAGCCTTCATTTACATAGCTCTGATAGGACGATGGAGTTTTAAAAGGTTCGGATGAGGTGCGGAGCCGTCTAGCCCCCGGCTGCTGCGGGGGGCGCGCTTATATACGACGCGGCAACAATCCTGTTTGGGGGCCATTGGTCACGTGGGACAGGCGAGACTTCAAGAAGCTCTTCCCAGCCATATCAAAGGAGCTGGAAAGCTCCGGTAGCTCGGCCGTCGAGGCGGGAGAGGAGTCTATGGATGAGCCCCTGAGAGGCTTTATGCCAGGGCCGGAGGATTATCTCAGTAGATGTAAAACCGATGAGGAGGCCATGGAGGTGATCAATTTCCTCCACAAACGGGGTGAGATCTCGGGTGAGGTGTTCGACAGGCTTAGGCGCCAGGTTGAGGAGTGCGGGGTTAGGAGTTTCGGGCCTCTGAGAGAGGACAACTACTATCTCAAGAAGTATGGAAACAGGCGTGGCCGCTAGGCTTGGAGGGCTCCAGCCTCTCCAAGGCTCGTCGCAGCAGGCGTTGCTAGAACCTTTGATTTTATAACCCCCACGTGCCGCGGAATCAGTATCTTCTTCACGGAGTTATAGATATCTGAGGCTGTCTTCCCAAGAACCATCTCTTGGGCGAGCTGACCAAGCTCCAGCCTAGCCGCCGCCTCCTTCACAACCCGCTCCATCAAGTGTCTTATCGCGGTTTTCTTCCCGGATCTCACGCGGCTCTGAGTAAAGACGGTGCACTGAACCCTCAGCCTGTATCCATCGACCGTCTCGATGTTGTAGTATCCGTCTATCCTGCTGGTGCCACGCCTCACGAGACTCCTCACAAACTCTCTCTCATACTCGTGCCCAAAGAAGATCGTTTCGGCTATGTCTCCGTTAACGCGCTCGACCTTGAACTTGACTAGTATGAACTGCTTTGTCGGGTCGTCAGTGAGCTGGTATAGGCTGACCCGCACTGTTCTTCCGATCAGCTTCTCGATAGAGTCTGCCATGGTGGTTCCGAGCTCCCGACCCCCAAAATAGGGTGGTGCCTTGATGACGAATAGGGACTTTGGCGCTTTAGACGCGGGCTTCTTAGACGACATTCCTACACTTGGGACTTATCTCAAAACTATTTAAACTTCTTTCTAGCGCAGTTTTCATTGAGTTCTGAAAGCTTGAAGATAGCCATAAGGTATGAGAGGCTGGAAGCAACATACAGAGTCTTCATAAACACATAATGCATAGCAATACACCTTAGACTGAGATACGGGATTTTGAGATGAGTTCTATATTTGTTTATGCCTCGTATCTTGGGTATCCGTATAGTGTTGTCTGTCCCTTTCCCCTGAATATTACCTCGTTTCCCCATAGGTCTAGCTGTATTGGTACGTTGCCGTTTATTGGGGCCACTGCTCCTTATATGTGGGGCCGGTGGGTGTTCTTCTCCGAGCGAGTGGTGAGGAATGGGGAGGGAAGAGGTTGGGAGTGGGATGGTGGTGAGGTTCCAGTTGGTGGCGAGGCCATACGAGATAAAGACACTGAACGAGGAGGCGGTCTGAATGAGTAGGGTCTTCGTAGACTTCGGACGTGGGAGGGTCTATGCCCTCCCAGAGGACGGTGAAGAGGTGATGGTCTTCAACGACTTCCTAGAGATGTTTGAGAAGTTGAGGCCGACGATTGTGGTTTCTGACAGCTATCCGAGGAAGCTTCAACCCACTATAACGCGGCTTGACGGGGCGACGTTCCTGAGGCTTAGGGATCTTAAAAAACTCTCCGAGGAGCGAAAGAACAATGGTCTTAGGAAGACGGATGAGAACGACGTGAAGGCTCTGAGAGAGATGTTCTATGAAGCTCCTGATCTGTTCCAGCCGCTCTATGCTTCTCCTGTGGAGCTTGAGGTTAGGGCTCTGACGGAGCTTTGGGTGGAGCTGGCTGGGATAAAGAGGGCGGCCAAACATACACGGACCACAACAAATGATCCGTTAGCTGTCGAGACTCATAAGGTGCTTCGGCGCTACACGGAAGGGCTGGCGACTAGGATTCATGAAAAGGCTATGGAACTACCGCTCTACAGGATGGCCGTCGAGAGGCTTGGTCTTAAGGGACCTGCACTAGCATACATCATCTCCCACGACACCACCTCCTTCAAGACATCGTCTAGGACTGGGTTGGAGACGCGCTATGAGCTGTTCAGACGTCGATGGAAAAGTAGAGGATTACGGAGCCAACTACTGATACGATTGGCATACGCAACAATCACACATAGAAATCAGAGGTATCTAGCAATCTATGAGAGCTATCGCCAGAGGGGTAAGAAGCATTGGCAGGCAACCCTACGCGTGGCGAAAAGAATCCTCAGAGACATAAGAAGACTAGCGATGGAGGCCCAGGGGGCCGGACAGGCTCCAGCCTGACGGAGAAAAGACCCAGAGGGCTGGAGCGGCCTGGGCAGAGGTCCCGCCAATAGAGTGGCGAGGTAACTCGATGTCTCCTATTTCCGGCCTTCTGGGTCTCTCTAATGTCTGGCTGGAGAAGTCCCACCCCTCCCCCCTTCTTTCCCATACTCATGAAGCTTCTATTCATAGCTATCTTTACGCCCATTCAGCCTGCTCTCTGATCTGAGAATTCATGCCTCAGAGATATAAAGGAGTTGTAGGCTTTATTTGCCAATTTTAGGCCTCATACGTGTATGCCTGCGAGGTGGTACTTGTGATTTATCTCGACCCTGCATCACTCCGCCGCAAGCAACTCTATTATGAAGACAACGTAGGGGTGGTTGCCCAGCACCATTTTACCATTCCACATCGTAAAGATGAATGCCATTATCCATAAGCCTTTGGATAAGCCCTGGAACTCGTGTTAACTTTTACTTAGGCTTTGCTCTTTATGTCTACGAGGAGAAAAGATGCCTCACCACAGCCCGAAACTGCCTTGTGGCCTAATTCCTGGGGTTCGGGTTTTCTCCTCTCCGGCTGGGGCCCAGTTTCCTAGGTTGTTACGGCGCTCAATAGCATGTTGTATATGAGCGCCTTGATCGTCAGCTCCGAGTCCATCCATCTCGGCTTCCTGGAGAGGAGATGTTCTCCGAACAATGCTTTGAGCCTGGATATTGCAGTCTCAGCCATCCACCTCCCACCATATCCCACTATTCTGCTCCATGCTCTATACCCGTAATCCCTTATCATCCTG
>JAVVGN010000078.1:0-8248 GCA_032249095.1 Candidatus Caldarchaeales archaeon
TGCATCACGGCCAGAGACCGATCCCAAAAGGCTTAAGTAAAACTTGTCAGTACCCACCGCGGGCAGCGCAACAAAAAAGAGACACCAATCTCTGAGCCCCCGGTTCCAAGCAGGTAACGCACTAACCGATTCTGAACCTGACACCTTATAATCACCGTTACGAGGGAATAGGACATGTCGAGCCGGGTCTTTATACCGGGCTATACTTACGGGTCACCGGAGGTTCCTAAGGCGCCTATAAGTGACGAGGAGTTCGCCCTTCTCAAGAAGACGGTGATGATGACTGAGGAGGATGAGAAGTATCTGAGAATGGCTGGAGAAACGCTGAAGGGGCAGGTCGAGGACATCCTCGATCTATGGTATGGTTGGGTGGGCTCCAACAACCACCTTGTCTACTACTTCGGGGACAAACACAGCGGCCAGCCAATACCAGAGTATCTGGCGGCGGTGAGGAAGAGGTTTGGGCAGTGGATTCTGGACACATGCTTCAGGAAGTTTGATAGGGAGTGGCTAAATTATCAGTACGAGATAGGGCTACGCCACCACAGGGCGAAGAAGAACAGGACCGATAGGGTGAATAGCGTAGAGCACATACCATTGAGGTATATGATCGCCTTCATTTACCCCATCACCGCAACCATCAAGAATTTCCTCGAGAGGGGTGGAGCAAGCGCAGGAGAGGTAGAGAAAATGTATAACGCGTGGTTCAAAGCAGTTGTCCTTTCCGTGGCCCTGTGGTCGATGCCCTACGCAAAGGAAGGGGACTACTGAGAAGACTCGACTATATCGTTATCGGGGCCTTCTCCTTCACCGCGATCGCTGCCTGCGCTGCGGCGACCCTAGCTATTGGGATTCTGTAGGGCGAGCAGCTGACGTAGTCGAGGCCAGCCGAGTGGAAGAACTTCACGCTGTTTGGCTCGCCGCCGTGTTCGCCGCATATACCCACCTCGAGGTGGGGGTTGCTCCGCTTACCCTCCTCGGTCGCGAGGCTAACCAGCCTCCCAACGCCATCAACATCCAAAACCTCGAACGGGTTCTCCTTAAGGATCTTCTTCTCCAAGTAGTCAGCCATGAACTTCGCCTCGGCATCATCCCTACTGAAGCCGAACACTGTCTGTGTTAGGTCGTTGGTCCCGAAGGAGAAGAAGTCCGCGACCTTAGCGATCGTGCTCGCTGTGAGTGCAGCCCTAGGAGTCTCAATCATTGTGCCAACCTTGTATGGGATCCTCACGCCCTGCTCCGCGAAGACTTTCTCGGCAGCCCTATCGATTACCTGTCTGAGGTAGGCTAGTTCAGACGCTTCTGAGACAAGTGGAAGCATGATTTGAACATGTACCGTGTCGCCGGTTTCTTGGAGGACCTTTATGGCTGCAGTCAGTATAGCCCTTACCTGCATCTCGTATATCTCGGGGTATCGTATAGCGAGCCGGCAGCCCCTATGGCCTATCATGGGGTTGTGCTCCTGAAGCTGCTGAACCTTCCTCAATATCTTCATCCTCTCGTCTATGGTCCTCTGGTCGGCGCCCCTCATTCTGAGTTCATAGACCTCCGTGATGAGCTGCGCCTCGGGTGGTAGGAACTCGTGGAGTGGAAGGTCCAGAAGCCTGACGGTCACGGGCAGCCCCCTCATAATCTTAAAGATCTCAACGAAGTCGTTCAGTTGTAGCGGGAAAAGCTTCTCCAGCGCCCTCCTCCTCTCCTCCTCAGTCTCAGCCATTATCATCTCGCGGACTATGGGTAGCCGGTCGGGAGCGTTGAACATCCGCTCAGTCCTGCAGAGCCCTATACCCTCCGCTCCAAACTCCCTCGCCTTGGCAGCCATCTCGGGAGTATCAGCATTGGCTCGAACACCAAGCCTCCTAAGATCGTCGGCCCACTCTAACAGCTGCCTAAACTCGGGCGTAAGCTCAGGCTCTATCGTCGGGGCCTCTCCAAGCATCACGAGACCCGTCGTCCCATCTATCGTGATTACGTCGCCCTTGTTCACACGCAGCCCTTTATCCGTCACGAAGTATCCCTCATCCATGTAGATCTTTATGCTCTCGCAGCCCACGACCGCGGGTTTACCCATGCCGCGGGCCACGACCGCGGCGTGACTTGTCATCCCTCCCCTGCTGGTGAGCACACCCTGAGCGGCGATGACTCCCTTTATGTCTTCGGGCGTGGTTTCGGGCCGAACCAGAATGATTTTCTCGCGGGAACCAATCGCGGCTGCCTCGTCTGTATCGAAGATCACCTTGCCAGTTGCTACTCCAGGTGAAGCGTTTAGGCCCTTGGCGATCGGCTCCACCTTGGCTTTTGGGTCGAGACGCCTGTGCAGCAGCTGGTTCAATTCGCTGGGCTCTATCCTAGATAGGGCCTCCTCACGTGTTATCAGCCCCTCCCTGACCATGTCCACAGCGATCTTCACCGCTGCCTGGGCCGTCCTCTTACCGTTCCGTGTCTGAAGCATGTATAATTTTCCACGCTCAACCGTGAACTCGAAGTCCTGCATATCCTTGAAGTATTTTTCGAGCCTATCCGCGATCTCGACAAGCTGCCTGTATATCTGTGGCTCCACCTTATCTATCGGGACCGGCGTCCTAATTCCGGCTACAACGTCCTCTCCCTGCGAGTTTGGTAGGTACTCACCGTACAGCCGTTTTTCGCCTGTTGAGGGGTCGCGAGTGAATCCGACCCCCGATCCCGAGTCCGGACCCATGTTGCCGAAGACCATAAGCTGCACGTTCACAGCGGTTCCAAGATCGTCTGGGATCTTGTAGTAACGCCTGTACTCTACTGCGCGGGGGTTGTTCCAAGACTTGAAGACAGCCTCAATAGCCATGACTAGCTGGGCCCAGGGGTCCTGGGGCAGCTCCCTCCCTGTCTCCTGCTTTATAATCTCCTTGAACCTCTCGACGAGCTTCTCAAGCTCTGAGGCGGGGATCTCGTGGTCATACTTCACACCCAGTCTCTTCTTCACGTGTTCCAGCTCGTGCTCAAACTTCTCACCCCTCACGCCCATCGCGATCCTTCCAAACATCTGTATGAACCGTCTGTAGGCATCATAGGCGAACCTCCTATCGTTCGTAAGCTTTGCAAGGGCCTCGACGACAACATCGTTGAGGCCTAGGTTCAGTATGGTGTCCATCATGCCAGGCATAGAGTATGGTGCGCCGGACCTCACAGACACCAACAACGGATTGTTGGGGTCGTTAAACCTCTTTCCAGTTATTTTTTCCAGCGATCTAAGCTTTTCGCGCACCTCGTCGAGAAGCCCGTCAGGGATTTTCCCACCGTTTGCGTAATATTCTTTACAAGCGGAGGTCAGTATAGTGAATCCTGGAGGAACGGGTAGGCCGGCGGCAGTCATCTCGACCAGCCCATATCCTTTGCCTCCGAGTTCAAACCTCGTTAACCCCTTGGCCTCACTAAACAATAAGACTCGGGGCAAACTTTGCTCAACATACTCGCACGCCACCCACCATATAAACATAGGCGAGGAGGATAGTGGTCCTGAAAACACTTTTTAACCCAGTCCGAGGCTAACCCACAATCATTGGCCGCTGAGAACACCCTATACGCCCTAGTCGTGGGTTTTGCCGCGGGCACCGTCGCGACTACCATCATGACCATCCTCCAGCTTCCGTTTTATAGGATGTGGGGGTTGGTGGAAAAATTAGAGTGGTACGAGAATGTCTGCATCCTCGCGAGGATCTTTGGAAACAATAGACCCGAGAGACTGATCGTATGGAGCTTTCTGCTACACTATCTGCTAGGGGAGATGTCCATCCATATAAAATAAATAACTGCGAGAACAGGGCATCAATACTAAGACCATTTGGCTAACATTGAAGGCCCAGGAGACTGGGATTACCGCTCCAGCCTGACGGAGAAAAGACCCGAGGGCTGGAGCGGTCGTTTAGATACACCTGCCACCCCTAACGGGTGGTGTGGTCCTACACTATCTACGTAGGTAGGAGCAACACCGTATACTATGTGGACCAATATGCTAAGTATGATCGGCTTATGTCTAAGTGGATGTCTGTGAATAGATATGCCTGTTATGGGCTCGTGGATCGGGTAAAGCGTGAGAATCCACAGAACCACCCCATAAAGGATTCCAAGTACTAGGGGATCGATGTAGAGCACTAAACCCAGGCTGACAGCTGCGGCTACATAAACCATCGCGGCCAGCCCGCCGTTTAAGACCACTCTATCATCAGCCCTAGGCCTACCAACCCTAGACCTAGGAGGGAGAAGAGGCTTAATCACCCCACCCATAATCACTATGCTCACGAAACTCCATAAAGAAAACAGGAAAGAGAAGCTTAAATAATTTTGAGATGAGTTCAGAGAAAAGAGTGGGGGAGGGGGGTGGTTTTCTCCACCACACGTTAGAGAGAGCAGGGCCGGAAGTAGCCATCAAACTCTTATACCAAGTCTAGACGATATTATTGATAGCAAGTCTCTCTCAACCTCCGCTACATCGCGGTTCCCATCAACACTCACCATTAATCCCTCCTCGAGAAGCGTGAGGTATGCGGCCCTAACCGCCTCCAGCAGCTGCGCGTCCTCAAATCCCCGAAACCGCCTCTTTCTCTTAAGCGCGACGGCCACTGGAACATCTATCAGTATCGCCAGGCTGGGTGGCGGCGCCATCCGATTGATTTCCCGGACCCACCCAACATCTCTAGTCAAGACCCCTTGATAGGCGAAGGAGGAGTAGAGGTAGCGGTCACAGACGACTATGAAGCCCTTCTCCATCAGTGGCCTGATCACCCTGAAGACGTGGTCAATCCTGTCGGCAGCGAAGAGTAGGGCCTGCTTGTGTGGGTTGGTTATCCTTCCTGAGAGCTCTTTCTTGATCAGTCTTCCTATCCTAGTGTTAGTGGGCTCAGAGGTATAGGCCGCCCGGTACCCTAAGCTTTTCAGGCGCCTCACGACCCTCTTAGCCTGCGTAGTCTTCCCAGCACCGTCAATGCCCTCGATGGCTATTACTGCACCACTTCGAGGCACGGCAATTACTGGGAGAGCATCTATATTTAACGCGTCTGTGCCTGATATGTTTAGGCATGGGCCTGAGGGCTTCTGGCCGCGTCGTTCTTCCTGGCGACAGGCTTTGTGTAGTTGAGGAGTTCAGCCCGGATGAGGGGGCGGCCGCCACACCTAATGGGATCGTTGTGTCTACCGTTGCAGGTATAGCGGAGTATGACTTAAAGGCGCATAAGGTCTCGGTGAAGCCTTTTAGGCAGTCCGTCAAGATTGGGAGGGGAGACCTAGTCCTCTGCCAAGTTAAGGGGGTGCAGGACAAGCTGATCCTATGCGACATAGTGGCGATTGCTGGGCGCGATCTGAAGAAGAACTGGTCCGCCGCAATACTGTATAAGGGTGAGACGCCGTTCTTCACGATTGGAGACCTCGTAGTTGCCCGCGTCAGGGACGATGTTTATGGGGTATACACGCTTACCGTCCGCGGCAGGGGTCTGGGTGCGTTTCAAGCATTCTGCGACCTGTGTGGAACCCCCCTCGTCCTCAGGGGACGGGAACTGCTCTGCACGAGGTGTAAGCGAAAATACGAGGGGAGGCCAGTGGTCCCCTATTATGGCAAGGTTAATACCCTGCTCAACATTTTTAGAGGACTGCTCTCCCCAGGGAGTGGTGATGTGATCTGGAAGTCAAGATAGTTGAGAGGAGCGACCTAGTGATCGAAATGGAGATTAGGGGTGTTGACTTCAGCGTACTAGATGCGCTCCAAGAGGTATTAAACAGTTCCGAGGGAGTTGAATATGCTGGTGCGAGCCTAACACATCCACTTTTAGGCACGATAAGATTCGTCGTAAGGACTAAAAGTGGGTATAAGGCTGAAGACGCTCTTAGAAAGGGTCTTGCAGAGCTAGCGAGGAGGTCGGCTGAGCTAAAGGAATCGTTAAGCGTTTTGCTGGGGAGATGATGCGGAAGATAAGGTTAATTTACGGACGGAGAGTTGAGACGTAGAGCCTAGGGTGGGTGGATAGGTAAGGATGATGGAGTTTTGCCCTAACTGTGGAAGCGTTCTCGTCACACATAGGAAGTCGAGCAGCGTCGTGCTCACCTGTAAGAAGTGTGGATACGTTAAGAGGCCCTCCCAAGACATAGTGACTCACAGGCAGAGACGGGGCAAGAAGTCTATAGTGGTCGACGAGCAGGAGAAGGAGGTCTTGCCAAAGGTATCTGATGTACAGTGCCCCCAATGCGGCAATAAAGAAGCATACTGGTGGAGCGTCCAGACGAGGTCTGCCGACGAGCCGATGACCCAATTCTTCAGATGCACCAGCTGCGGATATACGTGGAGGGAATACGCCTAACCGTAACATTTGTAGAGCATCATGGAGATGCGTCTACAATGGTGCGGCTCCCAAGCAGGGAGAGGGGCTATACCTAAATAAGCCAAGGCTGATAAGTATTTTAGCCCGCGGAGTGATGGCCGCGGTGGTGTAGCTGGAAGCACTCCGGGCTGTGGACCCGGCGGTCGTGGGTTCGAGTCCCACCCGCGGCCCACCTATTTCATACTAAAGTTTTTATGCAGCGGGCAAGATGTTATGGTCATGAGCGAAGAGTGGTGGCGAAGAAGGCGGTTTAGACCGTTCGACATTATTGAGGATATGATGAGAGAGTTTGAGAGGTGGTTTGAGGAGGAGTTTCGTAGGCTAGAGAAGGAGCTTCCCCAGGACCTTGTGAGAGAGTTTAAGACTCCTTACGGGATGAGGAGGGAGATAGGGCCGATAGTTTATGGATACTCCATAACGATCGGCCCAGACGGGAGGCCCGTCATTAGGGAGTTTGGAAACGTGAAGCCCGGGAGACGCGGAGAGCCCCCAGCGCTGACAAGCCAGAGGGAACCGCTGGTCGACGTTATTGAGGAGGATAGCCAGGTGAAGATCGTGGCCGAGGTGCCCGGTGTCAGGAAGGAAGACATCAACCTCACAATGAGGGATAGCAAGCTTGTGATCTCTGTGGATACTGAGACGAGGAAGTACTACAAGGAGCTAGAGGTTTCTGAGGATGTTGACCCTGAGAAGGCGAAGGCAACCTACAACAACGGCGTCTTGGAGGTCATCTTGCCTAAGAAGAGTGCAACTAGGCCTCAGAGATCCATCAAGGTCGAATAGGCCTGTCATATCAGCCCTAGTTGTGGCGCTAGATCAGTCGGGCCAGCTCCAGTACTTGTAGAGCATGTATGCGTCTCCACGCCTATAGAACCGGTGCTTCACTTCGTCGAACTTGAAGGCGGCTGCCTCACCGCTCAGCTCCATTAGGTCTCCCTCGCCCTCTATCACCCTGAAGCCTACTATGTCTCCCAGCCTAGAGCCGTAGGGGTGGGATGACGCCCGCATCATCTTGTCGATAATGTAGGCCGCGAAGTCCTCCGCGTCTCCTCTAGAGCTGAGGGTGCCGCGATAACCTATCTCCTCCTGCCTCACCCAGCCCCTGCCCTGGACAAAGAACTCTAAGGCGTATCGCGGCATGGCTCACTCACTCCTTGGCTTTGCTCCTTCTTATAGTAAACTCGTTCAGGACGCCGGAGGCGAGCAGGACAGTAGATAGGATTAGGACGGCGAGGTTGGGGACGGATAGGGCTGGAAAAACGTAGAGGTGTGTGGCGGTCAGGAGTGCTCCTACCACGCTTGCAACGATGTTTCCGATGACCGACGAGGTAAGGGCTAGAGCTATGGCTATTACCAGGAGTAGCTGGGTGGTAGGCCATGGAAGGATTCTTGATACTGTGGCGCTGGGCAAGGCTAGGGTGAGTACGAGGTAGATGGTTAACAGGATGGGAGCCACGTAACCGATAATGCTGTGACGCCGCTTTTTCTCCTCCGAGGCGACCGGGACAAGGGTGAACCCGCTCTCGCATGAGGGGCACACGGCCTTCCAGGCCTGGAGCCTTACCTCGTGCCCACAGTTTAAGCATTTGAAAAGTCTTCCACTCCTAGCCACAATATGTTCAGCGTTGTCTCCAGCATAAAAAGGATTAATAGCGAACTCAACAATACAGTTTGATGGGAATTAGGGTGGGTTTAGTCTGGCCTTGGGTATACGTATAGCGTTAGTTGTCCTTTTCCCCTGAATATTACCTCGTTTCCCCATAGGTCTAGCTGTATTGGTACGTTGCCGTGTGTTGGGGCCACTACTCCTTATATGTGGGACCGGTGGAGGGTCTTACCCGAACGTGTGATGGGGATGGAGTGGGATGGTGGTGAGGTTCTACGTGATAGCTAGGCAATAC
>JAVVGN010000079.1:0-8228 GCA_032249095.1 Candidatus Caldarchaeales archaeon
TATAACCTAGGGAGAAGAGATATCTGATAACGGCGAGGAACCTGACATAGCTCTCGGCTATCCTGTAAGGCCTCCCCCTCTTCTTCCAGTTCATTCTGACGAGCTCGTCCCGGTAACCCCTCACGAAATCTAGATCCATAATAAGCATGCCACGCTTAATAAGCCTCTCATCGACCCTCTCCCAGTAGCTCATCATGGGAGAGGAATAGAAGCATGGCAATAGGCCTTGAGGCGAAAGGATATAGGGAATCTGAGACGAGAGCCGAAAACGTCACAGGAATAACCAAAAGGTAGCCGAAGAGAGACGAAAGAGCCCAGGAATTAAGCCACAAGGCATGGTGAGCGAAGAATTGATAAGAGAGCGATGGCTGGTCTCGTCGAGGACTGACGAGCATATTGACCGGCTTGCCAAAATCATGGAGCTGGGATTCAACCACGTAGAAATAGTCGATATAAGCCCTGACCACAGGAGCTTTATAAAATTCTATAAAGAAAAAATATTGCCCTACTTTGCCGGCAAGGACTAATTAATCCCACAAAAATCTTCCACGATTTTGATACCGAAGCGGCGGCGTCAAGGATAAGTGGTGTGCTCAATGCATGGGTGGCGTGTCTCGATGCCAGGACGAAACTGTGGGTGGCCCTGGGCTAAGCTTCTCCTCACGCCAGCCTGTTTCAAAGCCGCTGAGTTAGGCGCCGAGGCCCCCGTCGGCCTGTCTTAAGGGCCTTCAGGCAAGGCCAGAGCAAAGGTGGTAAAGGTCTAAAAGTAGGAAAGCGATGAAGTAATAACCGGGCCCGAGACAAGTAGTGGGGCTCCGGTAGTATAGTCCGGTCAAGTATGCGGGCCTCTCGAGCCCGAGACCCGGGTTCAAATCCCGGCCGGAGCACATTTAGTTATCGCTTGACCGCGGCTGCTGCTTGGCCAGCTATCAGGTAGCGCTTGAAGAGTGGATTTCTTAAGCGTAGTGTCCATAATGCTTAAATAATTTTTGTCTTTTTGTCTGTGTTATGTGCCGGATGCTGGCGGCTCGTTTCGTTGCTGGCGCCTCGGAGGTGGCTGGGGAGCTCCTCGGCTGCTTTGCTGAGGCTTCAAGAAGCGACCCATACCTGGCGGCGATAGCTGGTGACGGGAGGCATTGCCACGGCTATGGATACGTCGCGGCTTTGAGGCGGGGCCGGGCTTGGCGCCTGATGCATGAGAGATTCGATGCCGAGCCAGTCCTAGCTGGGGAGGAGGCCTGCGCGGCAAACCTCGAGGCTCTGGACGAGGCGGTCAAGAGGCTGTCAGGGATTCTCGAGGCCGGCTGGGACGAGGCTGCGATCCTGCTTCACTCGAGGCGGACGCGGGGCGAGCCGAGGGGGCAGGTGGCTGCACACCCCTTCAGGGAGGAGGTCACTCTGTCCACCGAGCGTGGGGCGGAGGTCTCCGAGCTCTACCTCTCCCACAACGGTGGGGTCGAGAAGGCGAGGCTGGCCGAGCTCATAGGGCTGGGAGATAGCAGCATCTACACGGACTCGCACGTATTTCTCAAGTACCTGGCCCGGCGGCTTGAGGGCGCCCACTATCTCGATGCTCCGAGCGCGATTGCGAGTGTGGTGGCTGAATCCAAGCCCTACGTGAAGTCCGCTCTCGACATATGCATCCTCCTAAACGTCCCCTCGGCTGGTCCTATGCTCGCCGCGGCTGCATACGTCGCGGGGAAGGATGATCCACGCCGATGGAGGTACTACGAGCCTGTCCTGGTGGAGACGGAGGGCCTCGCGGGATACGTCTCGAGCACGGTGAGAGATCTGGCGAGGAGCAGGGGGCTTAGGCTGAGGTTCGTGGATGGTAGGGACGGTTTCTTGGCGGTCCTGAACCCTGGGAGGCTCGAGATACGCGAACTATTCTAGGGACAGGGCATCCCCCGTCTAAATACTAAATAGCCCGCGGGCTCACTCGCTCCTCGAATGGTTTCGGCCGGGCTCCGGGCTGTGCTGCTTATCGGCGTCATCAGCATGCTGGGCGACTTCATCTATGAGGGCGGCAGGTCTGTCCTCCCAGACTATATGCGTCAGCTGGGGATGAGCCTGGCCTTGGTGGGGACGCTGCTCGGGCTCGCGGAGCTCGCCGGCTGGCTCTCGAGGCCGCTCGGAGGCCTGCTAGTAGATGCGACCGGTAGATACAGGGGGATGGTTAGGATAGGATATGGAGGACTCATAGTCGTGCCGCTCATCGGCCTCACGGACAGCTGGCTCGGCGTGTCTGTGCTGGCGTTCGCCGAGAGGATCTTCAGGGGGATGCGGTCCCCGCCGAGGGATGCGCTGCTCTCCGGCCTCAGGAGGGAGGTCGGCCTGGGAACAGCGTTCGGGATACACGAGCTCCTCGACCAGGTCGGGGCGACGGCCGGCCCCCTCGTCGCGCTACTGCTCACCATCCTCTTCCGTGAGACGAGGCAAGTCTTTCTCTGGCTTTTCATACCGTATCTCCTGCTACTGCCGGTACTCGCGAAGGTGCCGGAGTACCGCGCGTCAGAGCGCGCGTACTCTGTGGAGAGGCCGAGTCGCAGACTCCTCCTCTACTCAGCTGCCGCTGGGCTCAACGCGGCGGGGCTTCTACCACTCCCGGTGCTGCTCTTCCTAGTTTCGGAGGAGGCCGGGGCGGGCTCCTGGCTTGTTCCCGCGGCTTACACGATAGCAATGGTGGTTGATGCCGCCGCGGCGCTCCTCTTTGGAAGGGCTTTCGACAGACTGGGGCCTAGGGTCCTGCTCGCCGCTGTCGCGCTGGCCGTTGCGCCTTCCCTACTTCTTTGGCGGAGCGTTGGGCTCCTTTTGCTGGCCGCCCTGCTCGTCGGAGTCGTCATGGGGGCTCAGGAGTCGGTATTCAGGGCCATGGTGGCTCATATAGCGGGCGGTAGATCCCTCGGGGCCGCCTACGCCACGTATGGCCTGGTCCTCGGAGCAGGCTACGCCTTAGCAGGCCTCGCCTTCGGCCTCATGGCCGACCTAAACCTCGGCATCCCCTACTACGCCTCCTACTCTGCTGCTATGCAGGCGGCGTCGCTCACGGTACTACTCAACTCGCAAAGAAGTAGCAAGGGTGATTCTGGAGCAGTCTAAGGGTTTAGGGGTCGCCGTCAGTCAGGAAATCCTCCGACACAGCCACAGTATCCATACTCGTCTATCCTAGAGTCGCAGATGCTGCACAGCTCTTCGTAATAGAGCACTTCCTCACCCCTTTTCCCCCACACGGCAACATGAGGGTCAAGCAAAGCCCAAGAAAACTTCTCGGCCCCTCCTCCTGCTATAGCGAGGGCTCGCCTCGCGTATTCCAAGCCCAGCCGCTCTATTAGCGAGAGCAGCGTCCTATCCTCTCTCACCTTAGGAGCCTTGGAGAAGAGACGAGATGCAATCTTCCAAACGGTCTGTGAGTCTATGGGGCTGATCCTTGACGCCAGTTCAGCGATAAGCTCTGCATTCTTGACCCAGAGTATGTTGATTAGTGTGTCAAGCTCGTGGATTCTTTGGTCCTCCCTATTTCTCCTAGCAATGAGGAGGTCTCTGAAAAATGAATTGATAGCGAGCTTGGTGAGCGAGATCTTATCGACCAAATGTAAGGCTTCAGAGACGCTCAAATCCGTAAAGCCTCATCACCCAGCTGACTTAAGTCTTTACACACCACCAACAACAGGGTTGAAAGGACGTAGAGTTATGACGTTTTATGAGTCTATCATTAGCCCCAGGCCTATCAACCCAAGACCTAGGAGGAAGCAAAGGGTTAACCCCCTCCCACTCATCATCACTAAGCTCACAAAACCCACAAGACCCCATGCTCTGAGGGGCTTAAATAGTTTGGAGACGCGTTCATACATAGGCTTCACCATCAGGAGAAAGCAAAAAGCGCCTAAAAGAATCATAGAGGAACAAACCCCTCCTACCAACTATCTCCCCCAACAAACTCCTCAGGCACGACTCTAACAATTAACTAATATTGGGGCCGGCCGGATTTGAACCGGCGACCTCCGCCGTGTAAGGGCGGCGTCATAACCGCTAGACCACGGCCCCTCCACGGACTCGTCTCCCTCGAGCCAGGAAAAAAACGTATTGGAAGCCCATCTATGTGTCTCCGCTGGTGCTGCCTCGCGGTTTTCTGAGCTTTCCATGCCTGCTTGGCACTATTGAGATCTTGGCGTCGGGGTAGGCCCTGTCGAGCTCCTTTCCGCCGTGGATCCAGTCGAGGGCTACGGCTAGGGCCGCGACCTCGCTGTGGGGCTGGTTGGTCACGGCCACGTTCAGGTCCGCCAGCTCATAGACCTCTAGCGGGACCTTTGAGGACCCCACGACCAGGACCAGGCCCCGGCTCCGGTGCGCCTCCCTCAGCTCCTCGATTACGTGCTGCAGCCCCAAACCATACATGGTCAGGTGGACGACCATCTCTCCCGCCGCCTTTCTCTGCCTCATGAAGCCGGCCCAGTCCGGAGTGTAGCTCGTCTTGAAGGAGCCGCCCCACTTCTCAACAACCCTGGCTACGCTATCGATGAGGCCGGGGTCGTAGTCTCCGGAGAAGACTATCTCGTCGGCTCCGAGAGCCCTGGCTGTGAGGGCCACGTGGGTCGAGATCCTCTGGTCCCTCTCTATCCTGTGCCCCAGCCTCAGGACCGTTATCCGTCCCAACCTTCTTCGGCGAAACCTACTGGAGTAGCCTGTTTATTTCGCTTAGCTTCTCGTCGATAGTCTTGATGAGTTCCGTGGGGTCGTATGACATGAGCTGGCCTCCGCATCCCGGGCACTTGAAGAACTTGTCGAGCGCCTCGTCGAAGGTGTATTTCCTGCACCCCGCGTTGCCGCACCAGTAGAGCTGGTTTGACTCGTAATGCTTCCTAAGCATCTGGAGCCTGTCAGCTATCCTCTTCAGCTGGGTCTTGACGAAGCCCTGTATCTGCTCCTGCTGCAGCCTCCACCTGAAGACCCTCTTATTCAGCTCCTTATCGATCACGATGTCGTAGGTGAGCAGAGAGAACTCGCTGAGCTGGTGGAGGATCTTCCTCACCCTCTTGACGTCCATCTGGAGCTCCGCGGCTAGGTCGTCCTCCCGCATGCCAGACTTCTCTAGCAGCTTTTTCGCCAGCTCCTCGGCCTCAGGCCCACCCACGAGCCGGAAAACCGCGAGGATCCCAGCCTCATCGATATAGAACATGTCGGACCTCCACCTCTAGTACCTACTCGCCGCCAATTATATGATAACTTGAAGACCTCCCATAGTAGCCTCGCAAGCAGAAATAGTCGCCCCTAAGGATATTTAAAGCCTTATTTGGACACTATCTCCTCTCCTGACTCGCGGGCCCGTGGAAGGCCGAGCGGCTAGGCGCCGCCGCCTTCCTCCACTGCTTTCTTATATGAGAGTCCACTCGCCTCTATCGTGGATCTGGGTCTTGGCGGGCATAGCGGCCATAATGGCTAATGGCTTGGAGTATCGCGAGGGGCGGCTCCAGGTCCTGCGGGGATTGAGCCTCATGCTGTTCAAGGGCGAGGTCGCGGCCCTGCTAGGCTATCCCGAGGCTGAGGCGCTTCTGGGGCTATTGGCCGGCGTCCGGAGGCCGGCTGCGGGGGGCGTCAGGGTTCTCGACCTAGACCCCTACGAGGAGAGGGCGGCCCTGTCAAGACGTCTGGGCTACCTTCCGCCAGACCCCTGGCTGCCGGAGTGGGCTAGGGTTAGGAGGCTGGCGGAGATGGTTGGGGCGAGGGGCGGCTTGAGGCCCGGCGAGGCGGCTGAACGGATGAGGAATCTGCTGGCCAGGATGGGCATGAAGGATAGGCTCGAGCGGAAGGTCTCCGAGCTGAGCACCGAGGATAGGGCCCTCGCGGCAACCCTCCTAACCCTCCTCCCAGACCCCGAGGTCCTCCTCCTCTCAAGCCCCCTGAAAATGCTGGGGCCTCTGGCGAGGTCTGAGCTGGCCAGCCTCTTCAGCGAGTACGCCTCGAGGGATAAGGCCCTAGTCTTCTCCGCCTCCTCGATCGAGGAGGCCGACTTCGCGTCCCGGGTGGTCCTGCTGGCCGATGGGAGGGTCGCGGCTTCAGGGCCTCTCAGCGAGCTGCTCAAGACGATAGGCGCGGAGCATTATGTCGTCCTACGATCCCTAGACACGCAGAGGATAGTTGACTACATCGGTAAGATGCCCCAGGTAAAGATGTTTTCCGTGAGTAGGGGTGGGGCCGTGAGGGTTTGGCTCAACGACTTCGAGCACGACCTCCCAGTAGTCCTAGACCTCCTAGTCTCTCTCGGAATCGGTTTGGATAGGGTTGAGGTTGGCCGCCTAGCGGCTCGGGAGGCCCTGCTAAACTACATCCGGAGGAGAGCGGGGAGTGATAGGCTATGAGGCTCCTGCTGTCCCTTGAGGTGGTGCAGCTCTCAGCCTCGCCCTCAAGGCTCCTAGTCATGGTCCTTGCGCCTCTCCTGCCCCTCCTCCTACGGCTACTGGGCCTGCTGGAGGAGGGTCTGGTCTTCCCGGCCTTCGTACTCGCCTACCAGCTCCTAGCCATGTGCCTCTCTCCCTGGGGCTTAGTCGGCGTTAGGGGTGGATGGAAGCTCGCCTGGCTTACTGGGGCGCCGGGCCCCCTCTACCAGGCAGCCGCAGCCTACCTAGGCATCCTATCGGCATACGCCGCCGCCCCCGTGGCCGCGTACCTCGCGCTAACCCTAGTGGTTCTCGGAGAAGCAATCTCGCCCTCAAAGGCGCTCTTCCTCGCCTCAATAGGTGTCCTGCACCAGGCCCTAGGACTCCTCGCCCTATCCCAGCTGGGAAGCCAGCAGAGGGGCTGGGCCGCGCTTCTCACATACCAGGCCGTCCTGGTAGTGTTCGCGGCGGCGCTTCTGCGGGAAGGCTGGACCGAGGCCCACGCAGTCCTCTCACCCATTTTCCCTTCACTCGCGGCGCTCAGCCAGGGTCTGGGGGATGCGGCGGCGTACCCCACCTCTGCCCTAACCCTAGGTGTCTCGGCCCTGCTACTCTACATCTTCGCCCACGGCCTAGCGACGCCTAGACGAATCCTATAGGATTCCCGGCTTAATTGTTGCTCCCCCTGAGTATGCCGAGGCCTAGGCGGTGCCCTGTACAGCAGACCAAGCTTTATTATATGAGGACAACACTCTAATCTTGGCAGCCGAGCTAGACTAACAACAACCACAATATTGAGGCAAGTTAGGGTAGGAAAAGAGGGAGGAGGGGGTTGTTAGGCTTCACTCGACTCTAGAGAACCCAGAAGGCCGGAAGGGTTATAGCTTGGGCCACACAATCCATAGGAGGGCCTCAAGCTCTTCTCCTGTGGGTTGTGGGTTATTAATAGTAGCCGCTCCAGCCTCCTGGGTTTTTCTCCGTCAGGCTTGAGCAATAATCCCGGCCTTCCGGGTCTTCAAGACTTCTTCTATGTCCCTGCCATTTATCCTGTATCCCTTGATGCTTAGTGTCAGTGTCTCGAGCGCGTTTCTAGCCTTTGTTTTGTGGTAGTGGGTCTTCCCATCCCTATCCCATAGGCCGAAATAGTTCCTGACCCTACGCCAAGACGACCACTCCGCATAGGTAAAGACCTCCACAAGAGCCTCCAAGGCCGAAGATCTACCACCTACCCCCAACACCTCAACGAGTCCATTGTAGGCCAGATATCTTTTACCGGCCTCCTCGGCTATCTGCCTCGCCATCTCCACCATCTGCTTCTCTATCGAGGAGATTGCTGGCTTCAGAACCTCCTTCTCAGCATCAGACAAAGCCCTGTATTTATTCAATAGTTGCTGATGAGTCTTCATAAGAGGCCTATAGACCAATACCATCCTCCGCATAACTAGGAAGTCCTCAGCAACCCTCCTAAACCACCTCTCCTCAATACTCATCAATGCCCTTATGTCTCCCCTAGCGCTCTTCGGCAGCCTGAGTTCTCCGCGTACCTTATTGAGCAGTGTAAGCCTTCTGAGATAATAGACCTCTACTCCCCGCCTTAGTAGTTCTATCGCGCCGTCCGTGTGCTGGACAGGCAACGTATCCATGAATAGCTTGTCTCCGGGCCCAGCAGGGATCTCGCTGAAACCGTCTACGTGCCTGAAAGTCGTTCCGTCCACCGTGTATGTTATCCTGTATCTCTCGCTATTCTTCTTAGTCCTGTGGACATCTGCGTAGAACTTCAATATCCCTGCACCCCCTCGTTCTGTGTCTTTATCTCGTATGTCCTCGCTACTATGTGGAACCTCTCTATCTGCT
>JAVVGN010000080.1:0-7901 GCA_032249095.1 Candidatus Caldarchaeales archaeon
TGACTGATTCGGGGATCGAGGTTGCGGTGGGGAGGGTTCTGAGCATTACTCCGACACCTGACGGAATCATTATTGTGCAGAACGAGTGGGATGGGGGGCTGAGGACTCTGATGATACCCTCCATCGAGACGCTTAGGTGGCTAATATACGAGGCCACTGCTGGAGAGACGCCGCCGAGAATCTACCACCCACCACCACTTAACTCAATAGTCCCAGAGAGGGAGCAGATAGAGAGGTTCCACATAGTGGCGAGGCCATACGAGATAAAGACACAGAATAAGGAGGTGGTCTAAGTTAGTAGGGTCTTCGTAGACTTCGGCCGCAACAGGGTCTATGCTCTCCCAGAGGACGGTCAGGAGGTGATGGTCTTCAACGACTTCCTAGAGATGTTTGAGAAGTTGAGGCCGACGATTGTGGTTTCTGACAGCTATCCGAGGAAGCTTCAACCCACTATAACGCGGCTTGGCGGAGCTACGTTCCTGAGGCTTAGGGATCTTAAAAAACTCTCCGAAGAGCGAAAGAACAATGGCCTTAGGAAGACTGATGAGAATGATGTGAAGGCTCTGAGAGAGATGTTCTATAAGGCTCCCGATCTATTCCAGCCACTCTATACCTCTCCCGTGGAGCTTGAGGTTAGGGCTCTGACGGAGCTTTGGGTGGAGCTGGCTGGGATAAAGAAGGCGGCCAAAAACACACGGACAACAACAGACGATCCGTTAGCTGTCGAGATCCATAAGGTGCTTCGGTGTTACACCAAGAGGCTGGCGACTAGGATTCATGAAAAGGCTATGGAGCTACCGCTCTACAGGATGGCCGTCGAGAGGCTCGGCCTTAGGGGACCGGCGCTGGCATACATCATCTCTCATGATGGACAAGCTTTAGAGGTGTTCTCGAGAGATAGGTTGGCAATACGTTACGGCTTGGTTGCCCGCCCATGGCGAGGAAGGTCTCTACGAAGCCATCTACTTATACTGCTGGCATACTCTGCAACCTCCAACAAGCATAAGAGATATCACAAAATATACAGATATTATCGAGAGAAGGGTAAAAAACATTGGCAAGCAATCCTGCGTGTTGCTCGTAGGACACTAAGGGACCTGAAACAGATGACCCGGGAGGCCGGGCCGACTCCAGCCTGATGGGGAATAACCCGGAAGTCTGGAGCGGTCGAGCCTTCTTTTCCGCCACTCTATAGGGGCATTCTCCATGGAGTGGCGCGGTCAGTAGCTCGTATCCCCCGGTCTTCTGGGCTCTCAAACATCTGGTTGGAGTCCAACCAAACCCCTCCCCCTTTCCTTCATTTCTTATTTTTACCCTTCGTAGTAGTCCTTGCGGGTGCTGGACATTTCTCGCTGTCTAGAGTCTGTCGGTTGCGGTTGATAAATCCGAGCCCGCGGGATGTACAGGATTTTTACGCAACTGAGGCGCCTAGCTCGATCTCCGACTCCGGAGCCACCGGCACTATCTTCTCTTCGCTCCTCATGTTTATCGTTATAGAGCTTATGATAGCTCTTAACGACAGGCTCTAGACAACGAGCTCGGAGTTCTCTCGCTACTCTTCTTACGAGCTACTGCTCCCGATCCTCTGCCCAGAGCTCCCTCCTCAAAAGGTCCCTGACTGCCGCCCGCATTATGGCTGACCGGCTTGGATAGACCTTCTTCTTTATCAGCTCGTCCATCCCTTGTATCAGGGCTTCGGGGAGCTTGACACTTATCAGCTTCATGGCGGCGGATTAAACGTTGGGGCTGGATAAAAGATTTTTCGCCAAAAATGCTTAGATGTTACATGTAGTGATCTTAATCCCGGATCCGTCTGGCCCCTGTTTTTCAACGTCGCAGCAACCACGCCCCCTTCGTCTCTCGCTGGAAGGGTATATAAGTAGGACTGGACTTAACACTATCCGGTGGTGATATTATGGCGGCTGTTCCAGGTGGTGCCGGTACCGTACCAGTCATAATATTGAAGGAGGGGACGCAGAGGACGAGGGGACGCGAGGCGCAAAGCGCCGCGATAATGGTTGCCAAAGTTATCGCCGAGACCATGAGGACCTCGCTTGGTCCCAGGGGGATGGACAAAATGCTGGTCGACAGCTTCGGCGACATCGTGATCACTAACGACGGCGCAACGATCCTTAAGGAGATGGATGTGGAGCACCCTGTCGCGAAGATGCTGGTCGAGGTGGCGAAGGCCCAGGACGAAGAGGTTGGAGACGGGACCACAACCGCGGTCGTCCTGGCGGGTGAGCTTCTGGCAAGGGCCGAGGAGCTTATCGAGAAGGAGGTTCATCCCTCAATAGTTATTGAGGGATACAGGAAGGCTGCCCGCGAGGCTATCAAGATCCTAGACAACATCGCCGTCCCAGTGGACCCGACAAAGAAGGACGAGCTAGCCAAGATCGCCCGGACGGCCCTTGTGAGCAAGCTGGTAGGGGAGTACGCGGACTTCATCTCCAAACTGGTAGTTGATGCCGTCCTGAAGGTCGCGGAGAAGGCGAACGGGCAGTGGAGGGTTGACCTAGACGACATCAAGCTCGAGAAGAAGGAGTATGGCTCGATCCTCGACTCTAGGCTAATCGAGGGCGTAGTCCTCGACAAGGAGATAGTGCACCCAGACATGCCTAAGCTCGTGAGGAATCCAAAGATAGCGCTGCTCGACGCCGGTCTCGAGATCGAGAAGACCGAGTTTGACGCCAAGCTCAACATAGAGTCTCCCGAGCAGATGAGGGCCTTCATGGAGCAGGAGGAGAAGATGCTGAAGGACATGGTGGAGAAGATAGCGGCTACTGGGGCTAACGTCGTCCTCTGCCAGAAAGGGATCGACGACCTAGCCCAGCACTTCCTCGCGAGGAAGGGGATCGTGGCTGTGAGAAGGATCAAGAAGAGCGACATGGACAAGCTCGCCAAGGCCACGGGCGGGAGGGTTGTCTCGAGGGTCGACGAGCTCTCGGCCGCGGATCTCGGCACGGCAGAGCTGCTGGAGGAGAGGAGGGTTGGCGAGGACAAGATGGTCTTCATAGAGGGGTGCAAGAATCCCAAATCGGTCTCGATCCTGATACATGGCGGGACTCAGAGGATTGTGGATGAGGCGGAGAGATCCTTTAAGGACGCCATAAACGTGGTGAAGGACATCCTCGTTGAGCCGAAGATCGTGGCTGGTGGAGGAGCCCCCGAGGTAGAGCTGGCGCTCCGGCTCAGGGACTACGCCAAGTCTTTGCCGGGCAAGGAGCAGCTTGCCGTCGAGAAGTTTGCGGACGCGCTTGAGAGGATACCCATGCAGCTTGCCGAGAACGCTGGCCTAGACCCCATAGAGAGCATCGTGAGCCTCAGGGCTGCCCATAAGGACGGCAAGAAATGGGAGGGAGTAAACGTCCTCGGATACTCGCTCGGCGACATGTGGGCTGAGAACGTCTTCGAGCCAGTCGTTGTGAAGAAACAGGTCATCAAGTCGGCGGTGGAGGCTGCCTGCATGATACTGAAGATCGACGACATAATCGCGGCTTCCAAGCTCTCGGAGAAGGAGTCGAAGAAAGAGAAGAAGGAGGAAGAGGAGGAGTCATCTTCTTCGCCATCCATAGACTGAGTCGCTCAATATGTGGCTTCATAAGAGGCTGACGAAGTACGAGATTACAAAGATTATTGGAGGTAGGGCTCTTCAGCTCTCCTTAGGCGCCTTCCCGCTAGTAGAGCCTAGACCGACTGACACCGCCTTCGATATAGCCAAGCGGGAGCTGGAGCTCGGTGTCCTTCCAGTGATAGTTAGGCGGCACCTGCCCGGAGGTGGGTACGTCGACATCTCTCTCAGGGAGATTGCCCGTGAGGAGAAGATAGTGGTTTAGGGGGCCCCGGGATAATCTCAACATATTTTATGCGTTATAGCTGCAAACTCTTCTAGCAATATTCTTTTAACCATCCTCTTTGGCCATGGTCCTATCAGGCATGTTCAGGTCGGGAGCTATCTCGCTCGCCTCGGGGAACGTCAGCCTTAACAGGCGGCTCTACCAAGAGGTCACGGCGCGGCTCCCCCACATCGTCGACTCCTTTATAGGCTACTTCGGCTGCTCAGAGTTTGTAGAGCTCGTCGGCCACCCCTGGCCCTTCAGCGTCCTGTGCGAGTCGGTGGACCTGAGGAGCAGCGACGCGGGAAACATCGCCATCCTCGTCTCAGCCCTCATGGATAACCTGAGGAGGGAGTGGCAGATCTTCATAGCCGGCGGCCTCTATACGAAGCGCTTTAACGTCCCACAGATGGTTGAGAGAGCGGCCATAGAGATGGGCCTCTCCGAGGCTCAGGTCGAGTGGCTGAAGTACTCGAGTAGGATGGCGGCGAAGGTCGACGACGTGGCCGTGCAGGACGGCTACAAGCTGTGGCTCCACGTGATAGTCTTCAGCGACGTCAACTGGTCTGTCCTACAGCTCGCCTCCAAGGCCGGCTTCCACAGGCTCTACCAGTGGCACTCAGGCCGGCTCCAGGAGAAGAGGTTCACCCTAGAGCCCCACACAGGCGTACTCTCGGCGGCTAGGAGCACCTACGCCCTCGACTTCACGGCGCGCGAGAACCTGGAGCTTCAGAAGGGGTGCGTCGAGGTCCTCGCTTACCCGGTCTCGAGGCTGAGGGCCCTTGGTGCTAGGCTCTCGAGGGGCCAGACGACGCTCACGGACTTTAAGGACGGCGCCTACGCGGGCGACGTTAACCCACTCGAGGCCCCTGTCAGGATCAGCTGGTCGAGCATAGCCAAGGTCTCGGGAACCAAGTTCTCAAGCTTCGAGGAGCTCCTGGCCGTAAAGGGCATCGGCTCCGAGACCCTCAGGTTCCTCGCCATCTGCAGTCACAGGTACCTCGGGATACTACCCCACCTACAAGACAAGGCCATACTGTTCGACGCCGTGCCAAGCCATGCGCCTAGGGATAGGAGGGCGGTAGAGATCGCGTGGGACCTCCTCGAGGCCGTGAGATACTCACAGTTGCCCCTAGAGTTGAGGCGCTCGACGGCGGCTAGGCTCGAGGCCCTGCTAGAGGAGGCCTCATAGGACGGCTGGGTTGGCACTCTAGAGTAGCCCGAGCATCTCTCGGGCCTCCTCCGTCATCCTGTCGGGAGTCCAAGGTGGGTCGAAGACTAGGTCGACGTCGACCCTCGTCACGCTGGGGACCATCGTCTTGACCGCCTCCTTGACCTGCTCCACCAGGAAGAATCCCACGGGGCAGCCTGGAGCAGTGAGCGTCATCTTGATGTAGACCGAGTTGTCCTCCCTTATCTGGAGGTCATATATCAGGCCTAGGTCGACTATGTTCACCGGTATCTCTGGGTCGTAGCACATCCTGAGCGCCTTCAGCACCTCCTCCTCACTGGGCCTCTCCAACCCCCTCACCACCGTGCAATTAGTGTCGAGCGACTTTTATATCTGCCCACTCTACGCAGCGGCGGTAGAGGCCTGGGGGGAGTACCTGCCTGATGATGGATCCCATCTCAATAGCCGCGGCCATCGTAGGCTTCTTGCTAACAGCCGGCTCGGCGGCCTGGGCGTGGATCGCTGTGCGGTCAAGGGCGACCTACAGCCTGCTCGAGAATCTAGGAAGAAGGTGTGTCCAGCCCTCTGGGCTTGTCTCGGTGATAATTCCTGGGCGGAACGTCGAGAGGTGGGTGAGGGGCTGCCTCGGGTCGGTGCTCAGCCAGAAAAACGTCTTGACGGAGGTGATCTTCGTCGACGACTCGTCGAGCGACGGGACGGGACGCATAGTCCAGTCGGAGTTTGTTGGCCATGGTGTCCGGTACCTTAGGCTTGAGGAGGTGCCCGAGGGCTGGAGGGGAAAGACGTGGGCGGTCAGCAAGGGGTATGAGTCATCGAGAGGGGACCTCCTGCTATTCCTCGACGCCGACACGCGGCTTCAGGACGATTTCGTCGTAGCAGACTCGGTCGCCACACTCTTGGAGAGGGGTTTGGACGCGCTCTCGCTTATGCCCCGTCTGGACCGCTCAGGTATATCCTCCAGGATTATGCTGCCGCTTCTGTGGAACATATTCCTAGCCCTCTTCCCACCCACGAGGGGTAACGATCCCAGAGACCCCTTCGCCGTCCTGTTCGGAGCGTTCATCCTCGTGCGTCGGGAGGCCTATGAGAGGGTCGGAGGCCACTACGCCGTGAGGGACAGGTTGCTGGAGGACAGGGCCCTCGCCCAGCTGCTCAAGGGCCGGGGCCTCAGGATAATGGTGCTGAGGGCCTCTCAGCGGGTGACCGCTGAGTACGCTGGGAGCCTAGCCGGCTACTTCAACGCGATACAGAGGATAGCCGCCGACTTTGCCGCCACGAGGGACGCGGGGAGGCTTCCAATCTACACGGCTGGATCCATCCTCTTCCTCCTTCTCCCACAATCAACCCTCCTTCTCTCCCTAATCCTGGCAAACACCCCCCTCCTCCTACTCAGCCTAGTAAACATAGGGGCGAACCTGGCGGCCAACCTCTTGGAGATGCTTAGGGATGATGCGCGGAGGGACTTGGTCTATCTGCCTCTGACGCTGCTGGCGAACTGGGTTCTCGCCGCAGCTCTCCTGAAGTCGTGCCTAGCGTTGAGGAGGGGTGGTGTTACCCTCACTTGGCGCGGGAGACGGCTAACCATCGGGCTTCCTCAAGTATAGTATGCTCTCCCTGGCCGCCCCTATTCTGCGCGTCCTCCCGCTTGTCGCAACCCTTTTCCCCACCACCCTGATCTTCTCCACCTCGAACCCGACCTCCGACGCGATCTCTGCGAGGACGGTGTCGCTCTCAACGACAATCTCGGGATATACTCCGCCTGCGACGACTATTGCGGCCTTGCCGCCGGGCCTCAGGACGCGTAACATCTCGCGGAGAGACGCCTCCATGTCCCTGAAGTATAGCAACGCCGAGTCTGGGAGGCCTTCGCGGCCGGGGATCGGCATGGGCGGCCGCTTAGCCGTCAAGCCTATGTATGACCTCACGAGGTCCCCGGTCTTCTTCCCGAAAAAAAGCTCGAGCTCCACGGCGTAGACCTGGGTGTACTCTATCTTGTTTAGGTAGGGCGGTGAGGTGATTATGTGGTCGACGGATCCGTCCTCAATCATGTCAAGCTGTCTGGCATCTCCGAGGACTATCGTCGCAGGCTCAGACTTGTAGGACATCTTCCTCAAGTCGTCTATCATGGCTCGCGCGGTCCTCCTGAAGCAAAGCCGTAGGGGCGGAACAGGTCTCCTTACCAGCTTGAGCACTCCGCCCTCGCGATAGATGTAGGAAGCCCTGTTGGACGCGCATATCAGCGCCATGAGTAGAAATGTCCTGGCGTCGGAGGGCTCCATGGACTCGATCACTTCTTTGAGGCTCAGCAACTCCAAGAGGTTTGCTCGTGGAAAAGCCTTCATGACGAGGCTGCTCAGCCCCTCGGGCGCGACCTTTGGAGCCCCCGCGGCGAGGCACCTATTCAGCGCGTCTGAAAGCTCTTCCGGGTCGTAGATCCTTGTCTTGCCGTAGGACACGAAAACCGCGAGGGGTGAGGCATCCACCCCCACACCCCTATACCCGGCCTCCATACACGCGAGAGGCGTCGTCCCAGACCCCACGAAAGGGTCGAGGACAACCTCGCCCTCTCGGGCTCCAAGCTCCTTCAGGAGCATTAGGACCAGCTCCCTCGAGAATCCCTCCTTGAAGTAGAACCACCTATGGACAGGCAGGCCCTTGTTAGGCATGAAGGTCGCCAGCCTCCAGAGGTCGTACCTCTCTTCGACTGGAAACGCCCTGCCGAGCAACCCCAACACGTTATACATACACCCTCCGTTAAAAATCGAGTCGGCGGCCAGCCGCCCATGGGGTCTTGACCCCATCGGCTGTGCGGTGGTAGACGGATACCCATGTATCACTAAGCGACAATCTATAACTTTTTTACTTATAAGAAA
>JAVVGN010000081.1:0-7792 GCA_032249095.1 Candidatus Caldarchaeales archaeon
CGACCGCGTGGGGGACCATAGAGACCCTGACGCTGCGCCCAGCGAGGGCCGAGAGCTCCTGCTCCACCTCAGCAACATGCCTATGCCCGTCAGCCTCGTATGGTCTCACGACATTCGCCCTCTCGGGGTGGTGGGTCCCCTGGCTGGCATGTCTCCCGGCCTCGCTGCTCCCAACCTTCACGTCTACAGCTATGTGGCTGAGGTCTATGAGCCCCTCCTTCACCGCTGGAGCTAGGGAGAGGATGGCTGCGGTGGAGTTGCAGCCGGGGCACGCAACCAGTTTGGCCATCCGTATCTCCTCCCTATGGAGCTCCGGAAGACCGAGCACGCTCTCCGCGAGGAGCTCAGGGTCTCCGTGCCTAAAGCCGTACCAAGTCTCGTAGAGGGACGCATCCTTAAGCCTAAAGTCGGGGCTCAGGTCCACAACCTTTACGCCAGCCTCCACGAATCGTCGCGCCATGCCCATCGAGACTCCAGCAGGAGTGCATAGAAAAACGACATCAGCATCCCTGACTATGCTTTCTATCTGGAGAGCGCTGAACTTCATGGCACCTAGGATAGACCTGAGGTGAAGATGTATTGAGGAGACTGGCTTACCCTCGTACTCCCTTGACGTGGCCGCGATTATCTCTACACGCGGGTGGCCTGCAAGCAGGCGGAGAACCTCGCCCCCCGTATAACCGCTTGCGCCCACTATCGCTGCCCTCACCTTTTAGCCACCCTCAACGCGTACTTCACGAACAGCTCTCCTACATTAATCCCAGTCGCCTCCATGAAGCCCTTGAACTCCGGGACCCCGTTTACTTCGTTCAGATAGAGACGCCCCTCCCTGTCTTCTAGTATGTCGACCGAGATGAAGTCTCCCTTTACCGCCTCGGCAGCCTTCAGGCTCATCTCGACGAATTCACCGTCAGCCTTGAGGGGCGCTGTCTTACCTCCCAGAGCAACGTTGGTCCGCCACTCATCTCCACTACTAATCCTATGAACGGCGCCAATAAACTCCGACCCTATCACTATCGCGCGGATGTCCCTACCCAGGCCCTCGACGTACTCCTGGATAACGTGAGTACGGAGCTGTTGGCTCTGCATCATGCTGCGATGCTCGACGATGCTTCTCCACGTTGCCAGATCCCTCACTAGGGTGACCATCCTGCCCCAGCTGCCGACCGGCGGCTTATCTACAAAGGGCTTAGGGAATTGTCTAAAGACAAGCTCAGCCGGCTCGGGGCTCAGCATCACGGTTGTCTTGGGTACTCGGAGGCCGACCGAGTTTATCTTGCAAAGCGTGAGGATCTTGTCGCCGCAGAGCATGAGTGTTAGGGAGCTGTTCATTGCCCTAGTGCCGGACGATTCGCGTATCGTGGCTGAGTAAAGTGCCTTCTGCATTGAAACGACCCGGACGAGCGAGAGGTCTGACTCGGCCTCGCCTATGACCAGTGGCCTGGTATCCACGTTGGTTAGGACTACATCTACGCCGCTAGCTCTGAGAGCCTCGATCATTATCTTCTCCTCTAGCCTCGGCATGTCGTAGAGGAGCTCTATTCTCATAGCCTCCACGCACCTTTAGCGGCCATATACTCGTCCTGCGTCAAGCGTTGAATGAAGGGGTAAATAAAAAACCTTAAACATGTTTAAGACTCTTAACCAAAGACTAAAAGGAGACGCAATACCCCTTCACCGCGCTACCTCAGCAGCGGAAGCACCGACCCTACGATGTAATCCAAGAACTCCGACTCCTGCAACCTGGTGAAGCACGTCACAACCCCGTTTCGCGTCAGGCCATATATTCGTCCCCCCTGATGCGTTGTGTAGACTATGTACCATATCTTGCCGTGGCTAAGGTATTCTTGGTAGAGCGCTGTGTCCATTAGGGATGGGCCCGCTAGGGCTAGCTTGTCAACACCCGGTATGTCGACCTGGTCGAACCATATCAGCTTCGTACCCTCAGGGTTCTCCTCATGTATCTTCTGCATGTTCTCGGGCGGAATGTAGGCCTCCACTATTGCCTTAAAGTTTAGGAAGAGCGCGTTGGAGAGGGTCGCCGCGGCGGCGTTCGCGAAGTGCTTCTCCTGCGCCACTATCAGGAAGATTTTGTCGCCCCTGTCGCGGAACTCGATGTACGCCTCTATGGTCTTCACTATCGGCACCTCACGTCCTCGCTGCCTAATCCTCAAGAGCTTGTCCCTACAGAATATCCCGCTGACACTCTGCCTACCCGCCTTAACATCCCTGACATCAGTAACAAGGACAACTTCGTCGCCATTCGACTTTACCGTCTGGGACTCTTTAAGCTCCGAGAGCTTACCTCCGATCGCGGCGAGACTCGCCTTCTCCCGAACCTCAAAGATCTTAGCTGTAAGCACCAATCCCCTTACCTTCCCAATCTACATTCGGGGATTATTAAAGAGATTTTGGTCGTTTGTTAGTCTGGCCTCGGGTATCCGTATAGTGTTGTCTGTCCCTTTCCCCTGAATATTAACTCGTTTCCCCACAAGTCCAATTGTATTGGTATGTTTCCGTGTTCTATGCCTAGTATGTGTCTTAGTTTAGATTTCTCCTTCTTGATGAGGCCTATCTCCTTCTCTAATTCTTTTATGTTTGTTGGTGTGTGGTAGATTTCTCTTGGTAATATTAGTTCCTTTGAGGTCTTATATGTCCTTGGATGGTTGGCCATTATTTTCGGCTTGGTGTCTGAATGTTTATGTAACGTCTCTAACTTGGTTCTGTATAGTTGTTGGATGAAGACTGGACTGACACGCCCGGGCACAAGGGCCGTGCCGGGTGGGCTTCCCGTCCGATGCTGGACGGTCCCCGAGGGGAGCAGGGATGCTTCCTGCGCCTGCTGGCGCCGCCGGGGAGTGTCATCCCCGCCCATATTCCCCTGAGGAATCGCTCCCGGGTCGGGGCTGGGAGATTTGGGGGGTGGATGGGGGAGGAGGGGTGGCCGAATGGGCTAAGGCCATTCCTGCCCTAGAAGCGCTAGACTATAGACTGTTGTGACGAGGCCCCTAGGCGGCCTTGTGGAGATGGGGAGGATGATTCTGGCCTATAGGTCTCTTATGAAGACCCATCAACAATTACTCAACAAATACGGGGCTTTGTCTGAGGCTAGTAATAAAGTCCTTGGAGGTGCAGATGGAGGAGGTGACTAGGATGATTGCTGAGGGGCCGGGAAAAGATATCAGGCCTATAATTGGCTAGTTGATGGGCTGGGTATTCGTGGGTACGTTGGTGCTATGGAGACTCTGGCCGAGCTGATAGCGTATATAGATCCATCTAAGGGGTTCAGGAAGACTAGGAATTTACTGTGGCTGTTTAAACCGATTCGCGGTAGAAGGAGGATCTGTAGTGGGCATTTGAGGCGTGCTTTGCAGAGGCTTACGGCTTCAGCAAACAACACAGCATAATTTCAACTGACCGCGAGGATGGAGAAGGGAGGTGTTATCGAGAGTCTGGAGGATATATAGGCAGGAAGCCCTGGGGAGGCTGGCCATGCCGGCGCAGGGATAAAGCCCAGAGGCCGGTATGATGGAAAGATTAACGCGCACCCTGCTGTCGGGTGCTGCGATGGGTATTTTAACGTCCGGCCTCCCATAGGGTTTCCCAGATGCTGCATGGATGGTCAACCAAACCCCTCCCCCTCTTTCCTTATCCTTTCTCAGTCTTAGCGTTTACACTTTAAATCATCATCGTCGCCACCCGGTTATCCGATGCGGGGTGTCGCCGCTAAGTTAAATTGTGGTTGTTGCTATTCCTGCATGGCTGCTTAGGATTAGATGTCGTCCTCGCGCCGTACTGATGCAAGGTGGCTTCGGCATGCCTAGAGTAGCGGTTATTGAGCTGGATTACTGCCAACCCTCCAAGTGTGGAACACCCTGCATATCCTACTGCCCGCCCGTCAGGAACAAGATAGAGGCCATCAAGATGGGAGAGAATGGGTTCCCCACCATTAACGAGGAGCTCTGTATAGGCTGTGGGATATGCGTAATCAAGTGCCCCTTCAAGGCGATATCAATAGTCAACGTTGCCTCCGAGATAGGCGAGGACCTCATACATCAGTACGGGATCAACTCCTTCAGGCTCTACAGGCTCCCATACGCGGAGCCTGGAACAGTCGCTGGGCTCATTGGGCGGAACGGGATCGGAAAATCGACAGCGCTGTCAATACTGGCCGGACAGACGAGGCCCAACCTCGGCAAGCTAGAGGGGGAGGTGAGTCTCAGCGACGTGGCAAGAAAATTCAGAGGCACCTTGATACAGGAGTACTTCAACAGGCTTGAGGCAGGTTCCATCAAGATATCTTACAAGCCACAGAACATAATGCTCATCCCTAAGGTAGTGAAGGGGTCTGTGAGGGAGCTGCTCTCACGGGCGGCGGGCGGAAAGCCGATCGACGAGGTCGTTGAACAGCTTGAGCTCAGCCATCTCCTCGACCGAGAAGTCGCATCTCTGAGCGGCGGCGAGCTCCAGAGATTGGCAATAGCGGCCGCGATCCTTCGCGGAGCAGACTGCTGCATCTTCGACGAGCCGTCAAGCTTCCTAGACGTTAGGCAGAGAATGAAGGCGGCCTCCGCGATCAGGAGCCTGACGGAGACTGGTGCTAGGGTCTTCGTGGCCGAGCACGACCTCTCGTTCCTCGACTATGTATCTGACACAGTCTTCATACTCTTTGGGGAGCCGGGTGTCTATGGTGTGGTCTCGGGCCCATACGGAGTCAGCGAGGGGGTAAACACTTATCTAGAGGGATACACGCCTCTAGACAACACGAGGTTCAGGGACTATAAGATCGTCTTTTCGCCGCATAGCCCACAGGAATCCGCCGAGACCGCTGGACCATCGCTATACTGGCCCGAGATGAAGAAGAGCTATGGGGCGTTTAGGCTTCATGTCGAGTCGGGATTCGTCATGCTTGGAGAGGTCCTCGGGATCGTCGGGCCGAACGGGATAGGCAAATCTACATTCATTAAGCTCTTAGCCGGCATAGAGTCCGATGATGACGGAAACAGACTCGAGTACCGCTCCGTAAGCTACAAGCCACAGCACCCAGAGCCTCGCGACCAAATTGTGGAAGACGCGCTGAGAGAGGCGGCGGGGGAAGAATATGGGACGGAGCTGTATGTATCCGAGATTTTGAGGCCTCTAGGCCTGGAGAGGCTCCTCGACAGGAACATGATGGAGCTTAGCGGCGGGGAGCTTCAGCGCGTGGTTGTAGCTGAGGCGCTTTCTCGGAAGGCTGAGGTATATTTGCTCGACGAGCCGAGCGCGTTTCTTGACGTTGAGGAGAGATATGCTGTGGCGAGGCTTCTGAAGAGGCTTGCGAGGGATAGAGGCGCTTATATCTTCCTCGTGGAGCACGACCTAATGCTGATCGATTTCGCGGCTACCCGGCTCCTGGTTTTCACTGGGAGGCCTGGACTGGAGGGGCGCGCCCTACAGCCCATGAGCCTCCGCGACGGGTTCAACAGGTTCCTTTCAGAGCTGGGCGTGACTTTTAGGAGGGATAGGAGGAGTAATAGGCCACGCGTCAACAAACCCGGATCAAAGACCGATAAAATGCAGAGGGAGAGGGGCGACTACTACTACGTCGAGGCGGCCTAGAGCCTGTCTTTAAGCTCTATTACGTGCTTGCTCGTCAGGCTATGTCGCAGGGCTCCCGATATCTCGGCACAGGCCATAAGCATAAGTGCCTTCTCCATCTTCCTCAGATAAATGGCGGCCTCGCGGAGACTTACGCCCAGAGCCTTCGCCACCCCTTCCAAGTCGTAGCCTATCCCTGTGTAGAACCTTGAGAGGTCGATCCGTGGAGTAGGCTTATAGTCCCTGACCCTGAAAGATGCCTCGAGCCATGCTGCGAGCTCCTTTTCATCGGCGACGTGATGCGTGTGCCACTTCTCCAATATCTTTGCGCGCTCTGGGAGGAGCTCTGTGGCCAGCTCAGTGACAGCCTCCCAAACAACTCTGCTTCTCCTCTCGGATAAGGCGACGCCCTCGTCCACGCAGACTATGAAGCTAGTCAAGGCTGGCCTAGGTTTTTGGACTATGGATACCTAATAAAGGGCATGCGGGGCTGCTTATTGACTCATTAGACAGATATTAACGAGTCATAAGAGAAGATATATATCGCGCGGCGATCACATTGTCGCCCATGAGCAGGTACAAGGCTCCTGACCTACCGGCAGAGAAGATCACGCCCGAGCTTGTGAGAGACGAGCTCCTCAAATGCTTCGAGAGCGCCAACAGGGAGTTCATGGAGCTTCTAGGACAGCCCTACCAGGACGAGGCCCTAAAGCAGCAGGTAAGGCAGTTTCTAGAGGGAGTATTCAAGCAGTGCGGGGTCAGCATAGAGAGGCCTACCAAGGAGGGGCTTCTCCTCGCGATAGAGACCTGCAAGAGTAATGCTGAGAGAATGATGGGGGAGAAAGGCGCAGCCATTATCAAGCACCATTACGAAGAGATGATGAAGCTGATAAATAAGTTGAGGTAGTCGCGCTCCTTCCCGCCTTCTGGCTTGGTCTAGGAGAGGAGCTCTGCCTTTACCAGGGCCTCCACGAGCTCCCTTATGGGCTCGCGAAGCTCCTCAGGGCTTATCTCGGATATCTCGGCAACCTCGGAAATAACCTCATCAACCGTCTTATTCTCAAACCTATCCCAAACCGCTACTATAGACTCGTTGACAAGATACGCAACACCCTTCTCATTCACAAGAAGCAACTCGCCCTCTCCGGTCTGCGTCATATAGCCCTTTTTAGTGAGGCGTCTTTCTTCGGCCAACTCAGCTATAGCTGGGGACGCGGAATATATCTGTTTGCTAGGTAATTCAGTTCAGAGAGAGATGGGGCGCCTCGCCGAGGCGCCCATAACCATTATATCTCGCAGAGATCTTGCAGACTCTGATGAGGATAGTCGCTCCCGGCTCGGGATGGGGTCTCAGGAACCGTCTCTCAAGAATAATCAAGCCGAGGGATGGGAGGACCGTTATGTTGGCTGTCGACCACGGCTATTTCTTGGGGCCTATAAAGGGGCTCGAGAACCCTAGGAGGACGATAACTCCACTCCTGCCGTATGTGGACGCGGTGATGCTGACTAGGGGGGTCCTGAGGACCTCGATCGACCCGACAGAAGACGTGCCCGTCGTTCTCAGGGTTTCGGGCGGAAACACGATCGACGGCCCGGTCCTCGGAGACGAGGAGATAGTCACTACGGTGGAGGACGCCGTGAGGCTTAACGCCGCTGCCCTCGCATTCTCGATATACGTGGGGACCCAGTTTGAGCACCAGACCCTCAAGTGTCTTGCCCAGCTGGTTGACGAGGGAGAGAGCTACGGCATACCGATACTCGCAGTCACGGCGGTGGGTAGGGAGCTCGAAAAGAGGACAGCCAAATACATCGGGCTGGCCTGCAGGGTCGCTGCCGAGCTCGGAGCCCACTTCATCAAGACATACTATACCGACAGCTTCGAGAAGGTAGTGGACTCTGTCCCTGTACCCCTCGTCATAGCCGGCGGACCGAGGCTTGACTCAGACATGGATGTACTGACGCTCGCTTACAACGCCCTTCAAGCGGGCGCGGCGGGGATAGATTTCGGCAGGAACGTCTTCCAGCACCCGAACCCGGTCGGAATGATTAAGGCGCTGCGAGGGATAATCCACGAGAACATGACGCCAAACGAGGCTTTGGAGCTATTAAGGCCTGAGAAGGTTAAGGCTTAGCACGGCCGGCTCTACTCACAAAATTATTCGCTCTTAATCCATTGTTTGTTGGTGGGTTTTTATATCTTTACTATTGTTTTGAT
>JAVVGN010000082.1:0-7753 GCA_032249095.1 Candidatus Caldarchaeales archaeon
CGTCTCGATGGAGGATATCATCCATGTCTTCAGCCTTCCATCCCACTCGTTCTGAGCAACCATGACTCCATCGGGTGTCGGAGTGATGTTCAGAACCCTCCCCACTGCAACCTCGATCCCCGAATCAATCGCCACCAACCCCATCCTCATCACCCGTTTCGGATAAGAACCCCCCACCGGCCCCACATATAAGGAGTAGTGGCCCCAATAGTCGGGCCATCCCTAACTTGGACTCACTATGCTCAAGCAGAACTATCACCAAAATATATAAAGACCTCAAGGGGACTAATACTACCAAGAGAAATCTACTACGCCCTAACAAACATTAAGGGCTTGGAGAGGGAGGTAGGCGTCGTTAAGAAGTAGAAATCTAAACTAAGACACATACTAGGCATAGGACACAGAAACATACCTATACAGTTGGATTTATGGGGAAACGAGGTAATATTCAGGGGAAAGGGACAGACAACGCTGTTCGGATATCCATGTTAATATGTTTAGTCGGCACCCCTCCATATTAATCTTTAAAACATGGATTAGGGTAGGAATGTTGAGTTGGGTAGAGTCAAGCGTATCAGCGAAGTGCTCGAGATACTACGGCAGAAGGATAGTATAAGGAATATTGGAATTATCGCCCATGTTGATCACGGCAAGACCACCACGACTGACAGTCTGCTCGCGGCGGCGGGTCTGCTCAGCCCCACCCTGGCGGGGAGGGCCCTCGCCCTAGACTACCTCGAGGAGGAGCAGCAAAGACAGATGACAATAAAGGCTGCGAACGTCAGCCTCTACTACGAGCTGGATAAGCCATATATTATCAACATGATCGATACGCCGGGACATGTAGACTTCTCAGGGAGAGTTACCCGCGCTTTGAGGGCGATCGACGGAGCAGTAGTAGTCGTCGACAGCGTCGAGGGCGTCATGACGCAGACAGAGACAGTGATAAGACAGGCCTTGTCAGAGAGGGTGAAGCCCGTCCTATACATCAACAAGATTGACAGGCTTATAAAGGAGCTCAAGCTGACCCCCGAGAAGATTCAGGACACCTTGGCTAGGATTGTGACGGAGGTCAATAGGCTCATCGATATGTATGGCGAGCCCTGGATGAGGAGTGAGTGGAAGGTAAATTTCCAGAATGGGAGCATCGCGCTGGGCTCAGCTAAGGATCGGTGGGGCTTCACGCTTCCGCAGGCGCAGAAGAAGGGACTCAAGTTTAGCGACGTGATTAAGGCTTTTGCAGCCTCCAACATCGATTGGCTTAGGGAGAATTTCCCGCTCCATGAGGCAATACTTGAGATGGTTATCAACCATCACCCGCCTCCCCACGTGGCTCAGAAGTATAGGATACCTAAGATATGGAAGGGCCCCATAGACTCAGAGGTTGGACAGGACATGTTGGAGTGCGACGAGAACGGTATCCCCGTTATGGCGGTAACGGACGTTAAGGTTGATCCAGCCGCAGGCGTCGTGGTCACGGGCCGGCTCTTCAGCGGGACAGTCACGGATGGCGACAAGCTGCTCATAGTCGGTAGAAACATCGAGGCAAGAGTCCAGCAAGTAGCTGTCTATATGGGTCCAAACAGGGAGCTGATCCACACTCTCCCGGCTGGAAACATACCCGCTCTCCTCGGTATAGAGGACGCCAGGGCTGGAGACACGCTAGCGGCGGTAGAGATGGTGCCATTCGAGACTCTAAAATACGTCTCTGAGCCTGTCGTGACGGTGGCGGTCGAGCCAAAGCACAGCAAAGATCTGCCCAAGCTCGTCGACTTCTTGAATAAGCTAACGATCGAGGACCCGACCTTAGTCACCGTTGTGCGGCCAGAGACGGGGGAGTATCTGATCAGCGGCATGGGTACTCTTCACTTGGAGATAGCGTTGACTTGGATACAGAAGGCGGGCCTCGAGGTTGTTGCCGGAAAGCCTATAATCCTCTACAGGGAGACCGTCAATAGTCGTGGCAGGGTCTTCGAGGGTAAGTCGCCAAACAGGCACAACAAGATCTACTTCTATGTCGAGAAACTTGATGACGAGATCGTTGAGCTGATCAGGAAAGGTGAGCTCTTCGACGAGATGGATCGGAAACAGGTGGCGAAGATTCTTAGGGATCATGGATGGGACGCTGACGAAGCAAGGAATGTATGGACCATCGACCCTTCAGGAAACATACTGGTAGACATGACCAAGGGGGCACAGTATCTACATGAGACAAAGATGATGATTATTGGTGGTTACCAGCGCGTCATGCAGGAGGGGCCCCTTGCGGGCGAGAGGATGAGGGGTGTGAAGGCGGTTCTTGTCAATGTGGAGCTCCACGAAGACCCGGTCCACCGTGGCTACGCACAGATAGCCCCAGCCACTTGGCGGTCGATATATGCGAGCATACTGACCGCTGATCCAGCACTCCTCGAGCCCATACTCAAGGTTGAGGTGAAGGTCCCCTCAGACTTCATTGGCGCCGTGACATCCATCATAAGCTCGAAACGCGGCAGGATCATAGACGTGAGCCAGTCCGAGTTCGTATCAGTGGTGACGGGCGAGATACCTGCGGCGGAGAGCTACGACCTCGCAGAGCTTATGAGGGGAGCCACTATGGGGAAGGCCTTCTGGGGTACGGAGTTCTACGCGTGGAAGCCTGTCCCAGCTTCGCTCGCCGAGAAGGTCATCATGGAGATCAGGAAGCGGAAGGGGATGCCTCTACAGCTTCCTAAGCTGAGCGACTTCGTTGAAGAGGCCTAGGCCAGCGGCCTAGGGAACTCAACCCCAAGCCGCGCAGCCAGCTCCATCAGAGACTTGGCTGTCGCGCTATCTATCGGTATTCCCTTGGCTAGCCTATCGGCGTAGCTCCTCTCCTCTGGCTCGCCTGGCAGCAGTACCTCACCCACACCAGCCATTCTTTCAGAGGTCTTCACAACCTCGACTATCCGCTCAACCCTCGTAAAGAAATTCTCCGGCCCGATGAATAGGCCCGGGTCAATGGCCAGAATCACGAACCCGCCCTGGGTCGACGGGTGTGATTTGATCTCGATGCTGCGGGGAGCGCCTATGAGGGCTGAGGCGAGGACCTCGACGAGTAGTGAGAAGGAATAGCCCTTGTAGCCCCCGAAGGGGAGGAGAGCACCCTTCAGCGCTTCCCGGGGATCCGTGGTGGGTTTCCCGTCGCTTCCAAGAGCCACCCCCTCCGGTATACGGGCGCCCGTCGCGGCTGCTAGGACAACCTTGAACTTGGCTACAGCGCTAGTGGCCATGTCGGCTATGATCGGTGGAGCGCCTCTACGAGGAATAGCAAAGCTTATCGGATTGGTTCCGAAGACCCTGGTTACCCCTCCCCAGGGAGCCACCTCCGCCGGCCCGTTTGCCAAGGCCACCGCTAAGAAGCCCCTCGCGGCCAGGTCGCCGGTATAGTATGCGAGCATCCCCACGTGCCCAAGGTTAACCGCTCCGACCAGCGCCAAGCCCTGGTCTCTCGACTTCATAGCTGCTAGCTCCTCGGCCCTCTTCGCCCCGATAATCCCGAGAGCGCCTCCACAGTCAAGAAGGGCCGCCGTCGACGACTCGCTGACAACTTTAACCGACGCGCTAACAGATACATAGCCAGCCTCGATCCCCTCGATGTAGTAGGGGATCCTAACAACCCCGTGCGAGTCTACACCCCTAAGGTTTGCGGTCACTAGATGGTCCGCCACCAGCCGCGCCTCATCGGGACGCAGCCCAACACGGATGAAGCATTTCTCGGCGAACTCTTGTAGATCCTCGCTCCTGAACCTTAAAGCAGATACACTGTGGCTCTCCAAATCAAACGATCATCCATGAGCATGGTATAAAAGCTCTTCTAGAAGGCTGGCTGCAAAAATTAATCAACTCGGTGAGGCGTTAAGACTTGAGGCTCGATGCCACTCTCCATGCCACCCAGGGTTAAGGTCTTGGAGGCAGCAGGTGCCGTAGCAGGAAATCGTGTCAGGGTGCTCAGCGACCAGCAAGCCGAGGTCAAGGCATCAGAAGGCGATAGGGTGTATAACGTTTTCCTAGATCTTGATAGAATGCTTGCTGACTCCGACGACAACGGGACAACTTATAGGAACTACGTCGGATACCCGATACTAGCCTTCATGATGGTGAAGGGGGTTTTGCCCTACGATGAAGAGGTCGGTAGGGCACTGAAAGATGTTAAGTGGCGGACCATAAACGAGCTGTTCAAGAATTATAGGCTGGTGGAGCGGTACATTAAGGAGGAACTGAGACGCATAGGAGTGGCTCCTGAGCGCGTTGACAGCTACGTCGCGAGCGTTATGGAGTCTCTCGGCCGGATGAGGTTTGAGAAGCCTCAGCACGGCTCTGCCATCCAGTGAGAGCCTCGCCGATCAGGTGGAGCATGTACGTCGCCCTCGCATCCTCCTCAGTAACCCTCTCAATTACTGGGCCTAGCCTATCCATGGCGCGCTGAAGCCAGTAAGGGTTAGATGGTGTGATGTCGGAGGAGGCTGCGTTCATTGCGACGTCGAGGTGGCCATACTTTATTTCGAGCCCAACCGACCTGCAGGCCTCTGTTAAGGGCACTCTCTCGCCTATCACAGCGGAGACGAGCTCGGCTGTGTCACTAATAAGCCCCATAGAGGACGTTCCGACAAGCTTCGCCTTGAGAGACTTCATGCCCAGCCTCTCTACAACCGAGCCAAAAGAGTCGGCCCCGTAGACTAGTATCTTGAAGCCCTCGTCTATGAGGCTTGAGAGGATTGAAGATGATTCTATGTAAGCATTGTCGGGACCTTCGGGTGTCTTCAGCCCATAGGAGCCCCTAAACCTCTCGCCGTCAAAGACTCCTAGACAGTATATCGCGAAGGAGCCGGACTGGTCTAGGTCGAAATAATTTACGGCTAGGGAGCACATCTTCAGGCCTCTGCTTGGCCTAGGCACCTGGATCTCTCCGAGGCGGAGCTTCAGAGTGATCCTCTCCCTCAGAAGCAGCTTCTCGAGGACCTTGCAGGCATAGAACTTCGCCGCCTCCCAGTCGAACCCCCTGCTCATCAACGCGGCGTAGGCCATCTCGTTGATGGACTCTAGGAGATAGTCATCTAGCTCGTCGGGCTCATACCCCTCAACAAGCCTCTTTAGATTAAGCCAGTCAAGCCCCTCAACTAGTCCGGCAGCCTCCGGCTCGTGGATCGAGACGAACTTCCTGTCACCGACAACAATAACGTCATACTTGATTGTCTCGAATGGTACTCCAAGCTTGCGTCTCATGACGATCTCCGTCAGGGCCATACCAAGCCTCAGCATGGACGGGTCGTCCCCCGGGTCAGACTCCACCAAAGTGCCGTAGGTGTAGTCTGTGTAAACCCCGTTAGTCGGCGTAGGGACGGGAATGACGCGTCTCCTAGGCGAAACTATCGTTTTGCCCTTGACGGTGAAGACATCGAGCCTGTTGCTCGTCACTATCCAGTCTATATGGTTTGGAAGCTTAACATAGATGCCGAAGCCTTCGGGAGGCTTGACAAGGCAGTCCACCTCCGTGTGGAGCCTCCCAGAGCTATAGTCCGAGTAGACCGAGGAGGGCTCCCCCCAGCGCCTCTTCACGGACTCATACTCCTCGAGTGCGAGGGACAAGGCCTCGTACTTCCTCAAGACGCTCTCAGAGAGGTCCTCGACGATAATGGCGGTGACTAGGCGGCCGGATTCCGGTCTCCTGAGGTGCTGAGTGACCATACCGTCCGACGCGTAGTCTATGCAGCCTATCTGAAACCTCTCAACTAGATCCACGTGTGAGATATCCTCGAGATAGGACTCCGACCCATCACGCCTCTTCCTTATCCTCTTGACGCCGATGCTCGGCGCAAACTCGTAGAAGTTCATCTTGACCCATGCCCTCTTGCCCTGAGGTGTGAGGACGTACTCCCTCATGAGGCCTAGCGCGGAGAGGAGGCCGGCCTCCTCGGCGGAGAGTTCTCTCACGCCTCCAGGCCGGGTGGCCTTGAAGAGGGCCTCCACGAGGGTGATGTACTTGTTCCGCGGGTTCAGGATAACCTTCTCTCTGACCATGGAGAGCCAGTTGATGAATGCATCAGTACCTCGCCGGAGAAGGTTATAGTCCCAGTTTGACTGGGGAATTATTACGGACTCTGTCCTCTCTATGCTTTCTCGCCTACCCTTGCGGCCCTCCTTCTGGAGGAACTCTCTCAGCGTCTCGGGTAACCCGAGATGCACGACCCTCTTTATCATCCCTATGTCGATTCCCTGCGAGAGGGTTCTCGGAGATATGATGAGCTTCAGCTCCCCACCCCTCGCCCTCTGCTCAATGACCTCACGCACCTCCTTGCTGACTAGATGGTGATGTGACGCCACCCGATCCTCCCCCACGATCCCGGCTACACGTCGCCTGAGTTCCTCAGCCCTCGCGATGCTCCTCGTGAAGACTACTGTTACAGAATCGTCGTCGGCGTACCTTGCCATAAGCTCAACCGGGTCGGGACGCGGGTTCAGACCCTCGAGGTCGAGCCCCGCAGCCCTCGCGGTCTCGAGGACCTTGTAAACATTTCTGAGAAATAGGTCATAGTTTTCGAGAGACTCCTCAACATCTCTCCCCACCCTTAGTCGGAGTATCTCGTCGCGCCTGCCACGTATCTTCTCCCAAACTTTCCTTAAGTCACGCCCCAAAACGACGTAGGTAACATTCTTCGGATGGAAGGGCTTGCCCTCTACTATGACTGTTTCTCTCCCGTTTATTCCCGTGAGGAATGATGCAAGGTCTTCCGGGTTCTCGAGCATTGCTGTGAGGAAGCAAAACCTCAGGGAGGGGGCGAGCCTTGCTTTGATTATCCTACACATGGCCATCAGTATCGCCAGACTCCGGGGCGAGTAGAAGTCAAGGTCATCCACGACCATGAGGTCAAGCGACGACAGAAACTCTCTAAGTAGGGGTGGCCTTTCGCCACCAATCTTCTTGACCTCGGAGAGGAGAAAAGCCGGGTTGGTTATTACTAGTGTCGCCGCGGCAAGCTCTCTTCTAAGACCCCTGACCCCTCCCTCCATGGCGTACTTGCTCCTCGTCGGGGCATCGACGATGGCCGCTTTGAGTCCAAGCGCCTCGCAGTATCTCCTGAGTCTAAGTATCTGGTCGTTCGACAGCGCGAGTGTGGGATAGACTGCGAGGGTCTTTGCGCCGTGCTTGGCGGCATACGCGAACCAAGCCTCAGTCTTCCCCGAGCCTGTCCCAGATCTGAGTATGAGGTTCTTCCCCTCACTTAGCACATTATAGGCCTCGTATTGGTGCTTGAAGAGGCGCTTACTCGCTATCTCGAGGCCGCTGTGGGCTAAAGCGGGCAGCAGGTCCGAGAAGGTGAGGTCGCTGATCTCGGGCCTCTCCGCGGGCTCCTCGAGGCTGTAAAACTCGTATCCCAGCTCCCTAAGAATAGCGGAGGTATCTTTCAACTAATTATCACTATGAGTAGAGCGGCGGGCCGCCCTATATAGCGCTTTAGAGCTGTCTTATCTCACAGGCCCGTGAAATCTACTAGGATCGCGTTTTCGCCGAAGCTCTTCACGCCTCCTCAGAACAAGTATAGTTCTGAGGAAGGGCTTTAACCGACCCGACCTTCCTCATGCCATGATAGAGTTTAGGCATGATAAGGTGAAGGATACTCTATACTCTATGTTAAAACCCTACCCGATATTAAGGTCTTAACTATTTTGGGTATCCATATAGTGTTGTTTGTCCTTTTCCCCTGAATATCACTTCGTTTCCCCATGGGTCTAG
>JAVVGN010000083.1:0-7674 GCA_032249095.1 Candidatus Caldarchaeales archaeon
TGAGACGAGAGCCGGAAAACGTCACAGGAATAGCCAAAAGGTAGCGAAGAGAGACGAAAGAGCCCAGGAATTAAGCCACAAGGCATTATGACGCTTAAAGTGATTTTGAAAAGGGGAAAGAGAGGGGTAGGGGTTGGATTTCCCCAGCCAGACACTAGAGAGGCCCAGAAGGCCGGAAGGTGTATCGTTCAGACCACATCACCCTTATAAGAAGATTATCTCATAGGTGTGACAGGTGTAAAAAATCGGCCGCTCCAGCCTTCTGGGTCTTTTCTCCGTCGGGCGGGGAGGACCCCCCGGCTGCGCCAGCAGGCGCAGGGAGCATCTCCACTCCTCTCGGGGACCGTCCAGCATCGGACGGGACGCAAACACGGCCACGGCCCCTTTGTGCCCAGGCGTGTCGGCCCAGTCTTCATCCAACAACTATACAGAACGACACTAGAAACGTTACATAAGCATCTAGACGCCAGGCAGAAAATAGTGGCCAACCATCAAAGGACACATAACGCTTCAAGGGACTAATACTGCCCAGAGAAGTCTACCACACATTATCAAGCATTAAGGGCTTAGAGAGATAGGCGTCATTAAAAAGAAGAAACCTAAACTAAAACACCTACTAGGCATAGAACAAGGAAACATCCCAATACAATTGGATTTATGGGGCAACTAAGTAATATTCAGGAGAAAAGGACAAACCGACACTATACGGATACCCAAAACTCAGCACATAATCGACGCCATTTAATTTTAAACTCTAACTCTTGGATGATCTAGTATTAACCTTTTCCGCAAGCTACACGTTCAACCTGTATCAGGGCACTCAGGATATCGTCAAGCGTCGAGAGGAGTGTCTCTAAAGGCCTGTCTGAGCAGGCCACCTCATACGTAATCTTCTCAGCTTGGCGCACGACCTTGATGGCGAGGCCTGGGGGGAGGGGCGTGTTGTCGGGTTGTAAGGAGAGGTCGAATATGCGGGCCTCCTCGGGGCTGCACAGCCTTATCTCGAGTAGCGCCTCGTGCCTCATAAGTTGTCGTCCAGGGTTGTCTGCGCTCCCAGCTTATTTAAACCTGTCACCTCTCCGCTTTACTTGAGGAGATATGGGCAGCACCAGTCGAGTTCAGACACTTAGGCCTGTCTGGCAGGACAGTGGGCGTCTACAAGGAGCAGCCCATCCTATCAATAGAAATAGCTGGTGAGACGGAAATGCGAGGTGCTTGAGAGTTGCTAATCCAAGGGGAGGTGCTATATGCCGTGATCGTTACTTCTCGCCATTTATGAGCATTTACCATGAAGTCGTCATTGAACGTGCTACTTCAATGATTTCGCTTAGGGGCATGTTTGCAGTGATAGTGTATCTGAAGCCATCTCTGTAGAAATCTATTCTACTGAGGGTTGCGAAACGTCTAGTAACTTACTGTGCCGTTAGACATGAAGTCTGTCATTATCACGCAGTCGGCACAGGGTTCCTTGCCTATCGCAAGTATACCGTCTATATTGATCAAGAAAAACTGCCGATCCGGCCGCTCTTTAACTAAATTCTCATATTCCGTGAGAATGGCCTCTGTCTCGTTCTCTAGCTGTACTCGCTCAATTGATACAGTGATGGCCCCCTCCCATGGCCAGCCCACTATGTATTCGTGTTCATGCGGAGTGGGTGGGTCGGATGGGCCTCTGTTCCAGTAGACCATAAAGATCATCGGTGGCGCGTATGGTATCACACATTGTAGTGTGTAACCGTGGGGCAAGCGGGTGGCCACCAACACATTCCACCCGGGATATAGTTTTTTTACCTCCTGCAGCGGCACTCCTCCCTCACACCACGAGGGGGTCCCAGCTTGCGAGTTTCTGCCGGCGAGGATGTAGAGGCCTAGTGAAGACGTAAGAACCACAACCACCAAAATCAGTACCATGCTTAGCATCATTGCTTGACACCTACGCTAGGATTGGTATAGGCCAAGCTTTTAAGGAATATACCTACAATCATTAGGTCCTGTTTCAAGTGGCCCTAATGGTTAGAAAATCTCCTAAGCTGGTCTCCAACGAGCCTATCGACCTCTAGGAGGAAGAGCGTCAGCCTATCCGCAGGGATCTCTGCACCCGCCGCGATCTTGTGACCGCCCCCCCGGCCGGCGAACTTTGACGCAGCCTCTCTCATTATCTCACCCATATCCATCCCCATCTCTACAAGCGAGGGCGAGGCACGCGCCGAAACTTTGATCATCCCCCCCTCCTGTCCTACAACGAGGATTGGCCGCTCTCGCGAGACGAGCTGTGAGTTGGAGAGTATGCTCGCTATCGAGCTGACCTGCCGCACATCTACCTCGTCGCTCACCCTCACGATCACTATGTGGTGCATCATCTCCTTATTCTTCATCGCTATCTCGAGGCCCCTCTTGAGGGAGGACCTGTACTGCTCTAGGACTTCATGTGCCTCGAGGACCAGCCAACTCCTATAGCCCATCGCGACCCCGATTCCTAGCCAGGCCTTGTTAGTCTTCCCACAGGCGTTGAGAAGCTGAGAAAACTCTCTAGCATCTCTAAGGCCCGAGGATCTATCCTCCCTCACTAGCTCATAGACTGTTGCGATCAGGTCGCGCGCGATCTCGGTCGGATATCCCTGCCTCGCCAAGTGGGCGACGATGGCATTGTAGAGCTTCGACTTCTCCTCGTCGCTTAGGTCTGACAGTGTTCTCCACCTATCTCCCTCTCTGACCTCGATCCCCGCCTCCGCGAGGAGGGCTAGGCAGGCGGCCTCGTCTCCGGATAAGCCCGGGATATATGGGGTGTGGGTTGAGGCTATTGCCTGGTGTATGGGCCTGAAGGTGCGGCCCTGAAACACGAAGTCCTCCGACACCGACAGTAGAGACCTTTCCTGAGCCTCCTTCACGATCTCTTCGTTGAGGCTCAAGAGTCTTCTTTTCTCGCCGCGGTCCTGGAGGTCGCCCAACGCGCCGATCACCGCTATAGCTGCAAATTTTGAGTTGCCCTTGAGGATCTCCCTCGTCACGAGATGGCAGACACCGGAGGCACTTACCTCCCAGTCTCCAGAAATACCGTATAAGTGTGGATTCACGTGTGTCCAGTCGGACGGGACCTCCGTTTTATCGGGATGATGATGGTCAAGTATGACTACGTGGCAGTCCCGTATCTTCGACTCCAATTCGCCGATACTCCCTCCACCCATATCCACTATTATTACGAGACCCTTGTAGCCTTGTGGGACTGTTGCAACCAGATCGTCCAGCCTGAACACGCTCCTAGCCGTAACCTTTGCACCTAAATCGACTAGCGTGCCCGCTACTATCCCGATTGATGATAATCCGTCAGCGTCGTTATGTCCGATAACGAGAATCTCGCGCCCGACTGATGCCTCGCTGTAAATGTACTCGGCTGCCTCCTTACACTTGGCGAGAAACCCCTTAATATCTCGATCTGCCCCGAGCATCGCTTAACTACACCTCAATACGCATGGTTACATAAGAGTGTTAGCACCCTGCTGCTATAGTGGCGCTACTTCGAGGGATGGTTTTATAGCCGCTGCGCTGGAGAATGTGGATAGCGATGCGGCTGGAGGGAAGCCATGTAGCAGGCCTCATGCCCAGATCGGAAACACTCATAGCCTCCTACAGGAGACTAGCTGCAGGCCGAGAATCCCCCGACTCTCTTAGAAAACTAGCTCAGGAGGAAACGCATGAGACGATAAGTATCCAGCTAAAGAGCGGCATAACATTTGCTGTAGAGGGCCAATTGCTGTGGCACGACCTCCTGAGACCCTTCACCGACTCACTTGGTGGCCTCAGGCCAGGTCCATTGACTAGGTGGTTCGACAACAACCTTTTCTACAGAAAGCCCGTTATAGTCGCTAAGCTGGAGCGTACAGCCCCCATCCTCCCGAAATACCTCTTCACGGAGCTGCTCGACGGCTTGGCCTGGAAACTCGTACTCCCCGAGCCCTACACCTTCTACAGCCTCTCAGACGACCAAGCCTACCGCAGTCCGGAGGAGGCAATCCTAGACTTGGCGGCGATCTTCTCAGAGGAGCTGAGGACACTCGCGCCGCGGCAGCCGGCTATACTACAGCTTACGGCCCCCTCAATCGCTTTCAAGACACTTAGTCAGGACGAGATCGAGATAGTTAAGGAGTCGGTCAGAACCGTGAGGAAGGGGTTTGGGGAGAAGGTTATGCTCCATATCCCGTTCGCGGATGCCTCCAAAGCTTTTCCATGGATACTGGACTTGGGGGCCGACATAGTAGGCGTGGATCCCTACTTGACCGAGCTTAAGGCCTTGAAAGAATACTCATTTGAAGGCTCATTAGCGGTGGGTGCAATGGACTCTAGAAACAGCTATATCGAAAGTATTGAGGAGCTCAAAAGAATACTGGACGCCGCCTCTACCGTCGAGGCGCGAAGCCTACACCTGACCACTAGCGCGGACATGGAGGCTCTCCCCCGAGGCGTGTCAATCTCTAAGGTTAAGAGGCTCGGCGAGGCCTTCAGGGCTCTGAGGGAGGGCGACCTAGGTTGAAGCTATTCCCGACGCAGGAGGTGGGAAGCTTACTAAGGGCGCCATTCCTACGCAAAACGATAGATGAGGCTGTGATAGCGGAGACGGAGTATTGGGGCGAACTACTTGGCGTGGAGAACTACCAGCTCCTCGTCCAGAGTCTTAGAAGCGGCACATATTCGCGGGAAGAGCTCCAAGACTGGGCCGCACTATATGCTATCAGGCTTCACGAGACTGCAGGCCTAGACGTAGTCTGGGACGGGGAGCAGAGGAGGATAGAGATGTATGAGCACGCTCTCAGATACGTTGACGGAGTAGAATTCGTTGGAAAGGTAAAGGTCTGGGACGCAGAAACATACAACAAGGCGGCCGTAAAGTCTAGACCCAGACTAAAATCAAACCCATACACATCGGAGTTCCTCTTCGTCAGGAAGCACGCCAGAAGGGATGTCAAGGTTCCCCTCACGGGACCATACACTCTAGCGGAGTGGAGCTTTGACGAATATTACGCGCCTAAGTACCTCGGCTTTGCAAGCCTCTCCGAGGCGCGTAGATCCGCGAAGAGGGAGATGGTCCTCGACTTCGCGCGTGAGGTTCTTAGACCCATCGTGGTCTCCCTCGTCGAGTTGGGCGCGACGAGGATACAGATAGACGAGCCTGCCGCAACCACAAAGCCGCACGAGGTACCACTATTCGTTGAGGCCTTCAACGAGATTGTAAGAGGCCTTAACGCCCGCTTCACCATCCATATATGTTACAGCGATTACCGTCTACTTTTCCCACACATACTAGAGGCTAAGGCGCACGAGCTATCGATAGAGTGTGCAAATAAGGACACAGTTAAGAGAGGTTTGGGCGACGAGGAGAGAAGAGGTTACAGCGTGGTTAGACTCTTCAGGGAGTACGGGGCAGACCTCGCGATCGCAGTTGGGGTCACAGACGTACATACAGATTTCATCGAGCCCCCCGAGCTGGTGATGGATAGGCTCCTTTACGCGGCCCGGACTCTCGGTGACCCATCTAAAATAGTTGCGTGCCACGACTGTGGCTTGAGGACAAGGAGATGGGAGGTGGCTTACAATAAGGATAGGAGCCTCGTTAGGGGGGCGGAGTTGGCCCGTAAGAAGCTTGAGTAAGGGGCGGACTACTTCTTCTCCCTTGCAGCCTCTTCAGCCGCCCTCCTAGCAACACCTACAGGACCACCTTTTCTGCCCGTTGTCCTAGTTCTCTGACCCCTGACTTTTAGGCCCAACGAGTGCCGGACACCGCGCCACGACCTTATCCTCATCTCCCTCTGGATATCCTCCCTGATCGTAAGCTCTAGGTCGGGGCCGACGAGATGAAGATCTTTACCGGTCACTAAGTCGTTTCTTCGGTTGTACATCCACTGGGGTATACCATATTTAGCCGGGTTCCTTATACAGTCCTCTATCTGGGCGATTTGCTGATCCGACAGTTGACCTAGCCTCAGCTCCGGGTCTATGCCGATGGCACGCGCCACGGCGTATCCGAAGTTTATGCCAACACCCCTAATACCAGCTAACGAATACGGCACCTTTTTGCTTCCATCCAAGTCGGTGTTCAGGACACGTACTATCAGCCTTATCTCCTGCTGAGACATCTGGTTAGTGAGTCGTGGCTGCTACTAAATAAATCTGGCTATTTCGGTATGGATTTAATGGTTAGAGTTTGCATGGTGGCGGAATAATACTTAAAAATACCTAAGCCTAATTCCAACTATAAAGAAACACAAACTATCAACAATGGCGAGGATCAAAACGGTAGTAAAAATAAAAACCCACCAACAAAAATGGATTGCGGACGAATACAATTAAACCAAGAAAATTTAAACTTTACTCTATTTAAAATGGAGTGAGTTTTAGTGTTGAGTTGTGAAGGAGGGTCATGGCGTGATTGCGTAGAAAGAAGGAAAGAGTGGGGGAGGGGTTGGTTAGTCATATTCCCTCGGCAGCGAGTCTAGGAACCCCAGACACCGGGATTAAAAGGAATGTGCGTATAGTTCTGGGGTTTTTCCTCTTGCTGCCGGGGGCCTATCCCGGTGCCTGAACGGTCACCACTAGTTGCTTGATCTTTTTCACCAGCTCCCAGCACTGCCTCCCTGTCGGCTTTGCCCTATAGTGTGTCATCGCCAGCCTAGTGACAGCCCGATGCAGCCTACCATCATATAGCCTCCAATACTCCGTTCTCGACGAGCTAGTCGGTTTGTAAAGTCCTAAAAGCCTCTCCAACACCCTCAAAGAACTATCAACAAAATCAGCATACACCAACAGCTCTGCCAGAGCCTCCTTACCAGCCAAACTATCGTCTATCCCCAGCCCCTCAAGAAGCATGCTGTAGGCCGGATACCTCTTACCAGCCTCCTCAACTATTTTTTGCCATCTCCACCATCTGCTTCTCTATGGATGAGATAGCTGGCTTCAGAACCTCCCTCTCAGCCTCAGACAAAGCCTTATACTTGTTGAGTAATTGTTGATGAGTCTTCAATAGAGACCTATAGGCCAGAATCATCCTCCTCAAGACTAGGAAGTCCTCGGTAACCCTCCTAAAACACCTCTCTCCTATCTTCATCAGAGCCTTTATGTCTCCCCTAGCGCTCTTCGGCAGCCTAAGCTCCCCGCGAATCTTCTCAATCAGCATAAGCCTCCTAAGATAATAGACCCCCACTCCCCTCCCTAGTAGTTCTATCACGCCGTCCGTGTGCTGGACAGGCAACGTATCCATGAATATTTGGTCTCCGGGCCTTGCCGGGATCTCGTTGAAACCGTCTACGTGTTTGAAAGTCGTTCCGTCCACCGTGTATGTTATCCTGAAGCCCTCGCCATTCTTCTTAGTCCTGTGGACGTCTGCGTAGAACTTCAATATCCCTACACCTCTCCGTCAGTCTTTATCTCGTATGGCCTCGCAACTATGTGGAACCTCTCCACCTGCTCCCTCTCTAGGACTATCGAGTTGAGTGGTGTTGGGTGGTAGATTCTCGGTCCTCTTTCTCCAGCCGTCGCCTCGTATATCAGACACCTAAGCGTCGTGATGGAGGGTATCATCCAAGTCCTCAGCCTCCCATCCCACTCGTTCTGAACAACCATGACTCCATCGGGTGTCGGAGTGATGTTCAGAATCCTCCCCCACCGCTACCTCGATCCCCAATC
>JAVVGN010000084.1:0-7597 GCA_032249095.1 Candidatus Caldarchaeales archaeon
TAGCCAAAAGGTAGCGAAGAGAGACGAAAGAGCCCAGGAATTAAGCCACAAGGCACCCTAATGATTTCAGCCATCCAAGAAAACACCACAGCAGACCTCATCCTCCCATATAGCTCAACATTGTATGGGTTAGGTTCTTCGTGTCGTATGGTGTGTCGGCGTCGATTTCTCCGTTCCTACCCGCTTATTATGAGGGCTCACTCTTGAAGAGCCTCCTGGGGTCGAGACTCAGAGATATAGTTTTTGGGTACATCGGCCCTATGTTTATTGAGTGGCTTCGGGCGTCACGAGAGCCTCAACCTCCGCCTCGACTTTTCTACGTCCTGAGTAAATATGGGGGCCTTAGCATTCCCGATCCCTTCAAAAGGCCTCATTGTCGCTGTCTTCCACCCCCCTCCAGTACTAGCTCTAGGAACTCCGGATTAATCCGGAGGGCACGCCTAATAGGAGACTGTATCGCCACCGTAATAACTTAAGTAAGGTGGAGGGATGGAAGACTCTTAATCGGCATAGCTCAGTATCAGGTTGTCAGGGGGTCGGCGCTGTCAGTCATTATCCTCTGTTTTATCTCCTCTAGTAGTTGGGGTAGGTTCGAGACGAAGTCTTGGGGGAGGGCTGAGAACTGGGGGCCAGCTTGCTGGGCCCGCACCATCTCAAAATAGTCCTTAATATGCTCGCCCCTGAGACGCTCCTCGCTGGGGAACATCTCCCCGTCCACGTTAATGGACAGTCCTGCGTCAACCGCCCCTTTTACTGCCGCAAAGATCCTCGATCCGGCCTGAGCCCTGAGCCTACCGATATCTACTATCGCCTCTCTGTATCCCCTAGCTAGTGCTAGCTTGCCTGCGTAGAGTCCCGATAGGTATGCAGAGGGAATGTTTTTCGTCCCGCCCCGCCATCCAAATCTAGCCAGCACCCTCGATGTGACGGTTAGTGCGGTGTAGTCGCCTCCCTTCCGCGACTCGACGAGTTGGACTATGATGTAGCGTGACGTTTTTCTGACCACGAGGCGGGGCTTCCCAGACTTTACGAGCGCCAGTCTCTTATGGTAGTCGGTGTATCCGAGGCGGCGCCTTCTAGGCTGCATCCTCTTCACGTGTTTGTATCGTGTCAGGTTTCATGCACCCCTCAACAGATAGTTGTTCTCGATGAGATAGTTTCTGAGCTCGGCGACCGACTTGAATCTCCCAGCCTTTACCATGAGGTAGAGATGCCTATAGACTCCCTCTTTGAGGAGCCCCTCGCCCCTGATTCTGCTCAGGTATCTACGCTGGGCCCTGACACGAGTTATCCATCTCTCCTTCCGCGACAAAACGGAGTATTTCGCACCCTTCCTCCTCCCAGCCCCCCGCCTCTCCTTAACTCTCTGCCTAGTGTGTCCGGTTTCGGGGGCCCTGTATATAGCCCCTTCATCGATCAGTCTCTTGACATCGGACCTCGTGATGGCGTCACCAATCTCCTCAAGCCTCTCCGGATCGAGGCGGACCCTGTTCACTCCGCAGCCGAGTATTTCGGCGGCCAGCCTCTTCTGGATCGAGAGGTTCATTCCTCAGCCACCCTCGGTGGGTTGAGCACCTTAAAACCTAGCTCCACGGCCTTTTCATAGATCTTCTCGCGGGTCTTTCTGCCTAGGGTGCCGGCGAGCCTTAGGGCGTGGATTGAGGGGTCTAGGCCCTCAATCTCCTTGATGTTTGAGATTAGGACCTCCCTGAAGCCCGAGGGGTGCAGGCCCCTAAACTTCCTCGGCGTCCTGTAGCCTATTTTCACGAGCGGCGGCCAACCCCTCTTCTGGAGCCTCATCTTGCTGTCCTTCCCCCGCGGCCTCCTCCAGCTCTCATCGAGCCTCTTATAGCGCCACGACTCCTGCCTAACAAAGGCAGGCCTCCTTCTCCTGAGGGCTAAAACCTTCCTCGGAATCCTGACGCCCCTCCTCTCAGCGACTTTTTCCTCGGACATCTATTCTGAGCAGCCAATCCGTCTATAAATACTCGAGCGGTCCATACTTATCCTGCCTAGCCTGAGGCTCCGAGCCATCCCCTGGCTCTCTCGACAGCCGCGCGCCAGGCCCTCAAGCCATTTCTCCTCCTCTCTTCCGACCAAGTTGGGGTGAAGTTCGCCTCGGGGACCCACATGCGTTTCAGGTCGCTGAAGCTGTGCCAAACTCCGACGGCTAGTCCCGCGAAGTATGCCGCGCCTATCGAGGTGGTCTCGATGTATCGTGGCCTCACTACCTCACATCCGAGGATGTCGGCTTGGAGCTGCATCAGGTAGTTGTTCTGGGAGGCTCCGCCATCCACTCTGAGAATATTTAACCTCACGCCAGTATCCGCCTCTATGGCCTCCACGACGTCATAGGTCTGCCAGCAGACGCTCTCGAGAGCCGCGTGGACTATGTGTTCGCGCCTCGTGTAGCCTGAGAGGCCTATGATGAGGCCTCGGGCTGTCTGATCCCAGTGTGGTGCGAATAGGCCGCTGAAGGCTGGTACAAAGTAGACGCCGGCGGAGCCCTCATGCGCTACGCTTCTCGCCAACGCCTCCGACTCTCTCGGCGAAGAGATGATCGACAGGTTCTCCGCCAGCCACCTGAGGAGAGACCCAGCTATGGCGATAGACCCCTCCATGGCGTAAATCGCTTTTCCCCTCTCCACGCTATAGCCCACCGTTGTCAGGAGGCCGTGCCTTGAGATCGCGGGTATCTCACCGATGTTCTGGACTAGGAAGCAGCCTGTCCCGTAGGTGTTTTTTGCGTCACCGATTCCAAAGCAGGTCTGGCCCACAAGCGCGGCTTGTTGGTCCCCCAAATCACCGCAGACAGGCACCTTTCTTCCAAGCAGGCCCCAGAGGTCTGTATAGCCGTAATGTTCCCTAAAGGAGCTCGGAAGAGCCTCTGGAAGCATGGACTCCGGGATATTGAAGATCTCTAGAAGCTCTCTAGACCATTCAAGCCTGTTTATGTCGAAGAGCATGGTCCTAGAGGCGTTTGTGTAGTCTGTGACGTGGGCTTCCCTGCCCGAAGCTCTGGTCATGTTCCATATCAGCCAGGTATCTATGTTGCCGAAGAGCAGCTCGCCGTTCTTCGCCATCTCCGCGGCTCCAGCAACATTCTGAAGTATCCACTCAGCCTTCGTCGACGAGAAGTAGGTCGAGGCATAAAGTCCCGTCAGCCGGTGTATAGGGTCTTCCTCGAGGCCCATTCGTCTCAGCTCCTCGCACCTCCCGGCCGTCCGCGTGTCCTGCCAAACTATCGCGTTGTAGACGGGCGCTCCGGTTCTCCTGTCCCAAACCACAGTGGTCTCCCTCTGGTTTGTGACGCCCACCGCCTCGACCCTATAATCATCCTTGAGGTTTGAGAGAGCCTCAGAAACTACGAATCGAGCCGAGTCGAGTATCTCGAGGGGGTCATGCTCAACCCACCCCGGCCTCGGGTAGATCTGCCTCAGCTCCCTATATGCCCAAGAGACTGGGCGCCCTTCCTCGTCAACGATTAGGCACCGAGTCCCGCTCGTTCCTTGATCGATAGCTACAATGACGGATAACATTCAGATTCCCAGCCCCACGGTTGGCAGAAGGCCTCGAGGACTCTTATATCCATACACACCGGCATCCACCCAGGTCTCTCGAAAATGGGGTAGCCTAGTGTTATAGTAATAAGGTTTTGCTTACTCGTATCCGCGCTGGTCTTGGCGCTTACAGATTTGATCGCGGAGGGGGTGCTCTATGTTCTGCCGGCATACGCCGCTAATGGCGCCCCGGTGGTTGTCGTGAAGATGCTGGGGCGGTCACATCCGCTAGACCTTGGCAAGACGTGGGGCGGTCGGAGAATACTGGGGGATGGGAAAACCTTTGAGGGGCTCCTCTCGGGACTACTCATCGGCCTCGCAGTCTCAGCGGCTCTTGGACTGCTGGGCCTGTGGCCCTACAGGGTTTTCGAAGAGGCATTACTCGTCGTGCTGGGGGCGCTGGTGGGTGATGTTGCCGGATCATTCGTGAAGAGGAGACTAGGGCTGCCCAGGGGGAGCAGCGCGCCGGTCATGGACCAGCTCGGATTCGTCCTGTTCGCCCTCATCTTCGCATCTCTGCCGCGAGGCCCACCCCGCTGGGCATTGTTAGAGCCGCTCGCCGCAGTACTAACCATAACCGCTGCCCTACACCTAGGTACAAACGCGCTGGCGTACCTTCTACGCCTTAAGGACCGGTGGTACTGAGAGAGCCGTAACCATCTACTCCGGGCGCAGCTTCGGATCCATTTATAACGGGCTAAGACTTTGTAGAGACAGCCTTGACGGGTAGTGGTCATCAAGGCAGCACCGTCAGCGTTAAGGTGCGGGCAATATGCGGGCCGACGGAGGCAGAGGAGAAGATACGGCAGGCCATCGTCAGGGCCCTAGGCCTTACAAGGGAGCCAAGCTTCACAGTCCATAGACTTACGGGAGTCTTCGGCGAGCCAATCACGGTCTTAGAGACAGAGCTGGCCGGCATGGATGCAGAAGCCGCGCTCCGACGTCTAGAGGAGAGCCTACCGAGCAGCTATTTAGAGGCGGGTACCGAGTCCGCAGGGAGGGTCAAGACTATTCACGTAAGGCTAAACAAGCAGTTCGCCTTCCTCGGCGTCATCCAGCCCGTAAGTGAGGACGCGATCAAGATAGAGATACGTATCAGGAAGGAGTATTAGGGCCCTCAGGAGGGCATGATTATTGCGTAAATACGTCGATGCCTGGATAAGGGTCCGGCACGTCTCCCTAGCCGAGGCTCTCATAAGGCGGGCAGCGATGCTCGGCTTCTCCGCAGTCGCGATAGAGGCTTCGGAGATAGACTGGGGAGCTGTGAAGAAGGCAGCCAGTGAAGTGGGAGTCGAGGCCTACATAAGAAGGACAATCTCCCCCTCATCGGTTAGGGAGATGTATCACCAGCTCTCAGAGGAGCGGTGGAGATACGACTTCATCGCGGTCGAGACCGATCAGAGGGACCTCCTCATGGCGGCCGCCAGAGACACCAGAGTTGACGCAGTGGTTGCGAGCCTCCCGAGCCTACCCCGGATAGACAGACACATAATCGCCGTCACGAACAACGCCATCGAGGTCTGCCTCAGCCACATCCTCGAACGCGGCTTCGCTGCTTACAGGAGGGCCAAGCACTCCATTCAGGTAGCATTAAGGAAGAGGATAAAACTAGTGATTTCTTCTGGAGCGGGCGACGAGTATGCGCTTAGGAGACCCATACAACTCGCAGCGATAGCTTGGGCGAGCGGCGCTAGCCTCTCCAAGGCCCTCGACGCGGTGTCCGAGACGCCGCTCCGAGTACTAGAGGATAACAGAGCGAGGCGGGAGGGGAGGCTCGACGCGCAGGGTGTATGGCGGGTTGTTGAGGAGTAAGAAGCGATATCTGCTTGTAGAGGTTGTAGGGCCCGCCGGCGATGTGTCGAGAGATGTGATGGAGGACACAGTCTCCCGGGCAGTAAGTATGCTGGGCGGGTGGATAGCACTAGCGGAGGCCGAGCTACGCGTCCTAAAGCCGCGCGGATGGACTGGCAGATTCATAGCCCGCTGCAGCCTCAGGCAAATGCCCACGGTGCTCCTAGCCTTGACACTGATTAGGGAGATTGAGGGTAGGCCTGTCGCGGTCCTTGTCACCAGGTCCTCCGGAACTATCAAGAAGCTACTCGGGTAGCTATTCCTGGCTCCTACCACATTTGGGGCAGAACACATCGTCCTCACCAATCTCGCCGCCGCAGAACTTGCACCGAGGAGCCGAGTATGCTCCCCCCAGCCTCTTTTTCTCGATCCTCTTAGCAATCAGGAGAGCGATCTCCATCATGATGACTAGTGGGAGGAAGAGGACTGTGTTGCCGACCAGCCACCCGTCGGGGGTGATTATGGCTATGATTATGTAGAGTACGCCGTAGAAGTATACTCTGTTCCTCGAGAACACATTAGTCCCTATGATGCCGAGGCGGACTAGGAGCACGAATATCGCGGGTGATGTAAAGAGGAGCCCCATAGAGCCCACCGTCGAGAAAACGAAGACAAAGTAGTCTCCAGCCTCTATCAGGCGGAGCTCCGGCTCGATGCCGACTATGTCCGCGAATATGGCCATAAACCTGATGATGAGAGGCACGACGATTAGGTAGCTGAAGGCAGCGCCTGCTGCGAATAGTGTGAGGAAGGCGGCGAGGAAGGGCCAGACAAGCCTCTTCTCATGCGGGTAGAGAGCGGGGTTGACGTATGCGTAGATCTCGTAGCCAATGATTGGTATGACCGTTATGAAGGCGACGAGTGCAGCAGCTATAAAGTATATCTCGAGAGGAGAGACAAGTCTTCCAGGGATTATCTTGAATAGCCCACCCGTGAGGCCCACCGTGTAGTCGAGAACGAGGCTGACGATGGGCCTGTACTCCCCAGTTATTATAGAGCCGACGTTCGAGAGGGAGATGGTTGTTGGAAATGCGAGCCAGAAGATTAGGGCGATAAAGTAGCTGAGGATGATCATCTTGAGCCTGTCCCTGAGCTCTAGGAGATGCTCTGTGAAGGTCATCTCATTAGGATTCCTCCGCGTCTTCCTTCCCAACGGCATCGCCCCCGCCTATCAGCTCTCCAATAGAGCTGCGGAGTGCGAATAAATAAGGAGTGTGTTATAAGTACCTCATCTCAATAATCTCCGGTACTGACAAGTTTTACTTAAGCCTTTTGGGATCGGTCTCTGGCCGTGATGCACGTCATCGATGCCGTACTGGAATCTTTCTCCAATCTATTTCGGTTCCATAGGTACTCTCCTCTCGAGAAGCTCTATTCCGTCTTTCTCTTCGCAGCAGGTCTTAGCTTGAGGGATCTCTCAGAGAGGCTATGTCTCACCGGCGCATCCAGGGAATCGGTCAGGATATGGGTTCACAGGTTCTCCCCTATCTTCAGGCCATCCAGAAGGGTTAGGAGGCTTGTAGCAGTAGACGAGACCGTCCTGAAGGTTAACGGTCAGACCTGCTATCTTTGGGCCGAAATAGACGTTGATACCGACGAGGTATTGGCCGTATACGCGTCGAGGGGAGGGGGATTCCATGCGCAGTCAAGTTCCTAAGGAAGATATTGGACCCATGTGAATGTAAGCCACTCATAGTTGTGGATAGAGGGCCGTGGTATAGATGGGCATTGGATAGGCTTGGAATAACCTACATCCACGAGACCCTCGGTAAAACGAACAGGATAGAGAGGTGGTTCAGGGAGATGAAGAATAGGACTAAGAGGTTCCACAACAACGTGAACTCGAAGACGCTGAAGAGCCTAGAAGAGCTGGTAACTGCAATTGCAGCGATGCATAACATTATAAAGGCTGGAGGAGGGGAGGTAATACCGACTGGACATTACCCTTTAGGGTGGTGTGGTCTCTTTATATTATATTACCTTCCGGTCTTCAGGGTTTCTCTAGTGTCAGGCTGAAGCCAAGAGCGTTAACTTGCGTCTGCGACCGTCCATCATCAGACGCCACACACCAAGCCATGGCCCATCACAGCTAGGTGCGCATGTCTCGTCCTTACGAAACTACTTTAACAGAGAACTCATCTCTAAATTCCGTATCTTAGGTGTATGATTATTGATGCTGTTGTTAC
>JAVVGN010000085.1:0-7508 GCA_032249095.1 Candidatus Caldarchaeales archaeon
GTAACAATAGCATCAATAATCATACACCTAAGATACGGAATTTAGAGATGAGTTCTTCAATAATCCGTGGACAAACCCTAGTGATAAACTCCATAATAGAGAAGAAGCTTATATTATGGGGGTATTACTCTATTGTTGTGAGCACGAGGCAGGCGGAGGCCAAGGAGGTCAAGGTGGGGCGGACCCTAAAGCGTTACTGGCGCCTCCGCGTCCCCAAGAACCTGTCTCGAGGAGCGGCCGCGGTCGTGGTGGAGGCGGGCGGTGAGAGGTGGCAGATGAGCCTAGACAGGCACGGCAGGCTCTACGTGCCCTCCCGGCTGAGACCCATGTTTGAGGAGGCTAAGACGATCATGGTGAGGCGTGAGGACGACACCCTGGTCCTCAAGCTGCTTTCTTATAAGTAAAAAAGTTATAGATTGTCGCTTAGTGATACATGGGTATCCGTATAGTGTTGTTTGTCCTTTTCTCCTGAATATTAACTCGTTTCCCCACGAGTCTAGCTGTATTGGTATGTTGCGGTGTTCTAGTTTTAGTAGGTGCTTTAGTTTGGGCCTCTTTTTCTCTATAACTCCTATCTGTTGTATAGCGTATTTCTCTTGGTAGTATTGGTCCGTTTTAAGTCTTGTATATCTTTGGATGGTGGGCCATTATTTTCAGCCTGGTCTCTAAATGTTTATGTAACGTCTCTAGCATCGGTTCTGTATAGTGGTTGGGTGAGGGCGGGACCGAAACGCCTGGGCACAAGGGGCCGTGGCCGGGTTTGCGTCCCGTCCGATGCGGGACGGTCCCCGAAGGGAGCAGGGATGCTTCCTGCGCCTGCTGGCGCCGCCGGGGAGTGTCCTCCCCGCCCGTGTCCCCCTGAGAGAATTGCTCCCGGGTCGGGGCTGGGAGCCTTGGGGGTAGAGGGGGGAGGAGGGGTGGCCGACGGGCTAAGGCCGCTCCTGCCCTAGAAGCACCAGAATACAGACGAACTAAGTCGAGTACTCTGCCCCAAGTGGGCTGTCTCTTTCCCGGAGTAGGTCTCCGGGCCGCCCAATGCTTGTGGGCGGCTGGGGCTGCCCATTTGGGGGAGGGGATTGGCACCGGGGAATGCTCCGCCCGGTGTCTAGGTGGGCGGCTGGGGGCCAGGTGGCGGCTTCCTCGGTCGGGGGAGTCGCTCCCGACCTCCTCGGTCGGGGGGGATGAGGGGTGCTGTGCCGCGGCGCGCCGAAGGCCCCCTATCCCAGCTATTGGGGGTGGTTCTATGGGTCTGGCGGCGGGATCGGCCCATCCTCGGTCGGGGGTGTGGCTGCTCTCCCGCGACGGCTATGCGGCTATGCCGTTTGACTGGCGCGGATCCTCGGTCGGGGGTCCGCGGACAGCGCCGGGCCGTGGTCCAGCCGCCTAGAAGGTCCTACCCCACAGGCTCTCCTCGACCGGGGGGAGCTGTGGAGCGAGGACACTAGACTACTCCCGCGGTTAGTGTCTAGGTCTTTTCCCCGGGCAAGGCCGGCCTCCCGGGCTAAGCGGGGGATGTGCATCCCGGGGTGATGGCGCGGCGTGCAGGGGACCCCCAGGCCTAGATGGCCGCGGGCGTGAAGAGGCTTCTTGACGGCTTGGCAGATGTCCTTACTGATGCTGATGCCTGCGCCGCGCTCCCGGGAGCGGCGACGGGGCTAGAGGCCTCTGGGCCGAGGCGCGAAGGCCTTTGGGGCTAGGTGCGCCCCTGGTGCCCCGCCACACCCTTTGGGTGGAGCCGACTCCGGAGCGTGGCCGGGGAGGCCTGCGAGGCGCGGGATAGAGAGTCGCGCCGACGGTACCCATCCCATAGGCGGCCTTGCGGAGGTGGGGGAGGGCTCCATGCCGGTCGGGGGCTAGCTGCCCCCGCCCCTCCCCGGCCCTTTGAGGGGAAATGTGCGTGGAGTCTTCCCCTGTCTCCGCTCGACGACGCCCAGCTGATGGGCGGCCCGGGCATGCCCCGGGTAGCGACGAGTGCGCGCCGCCAATGGGGGGAGGGGGTGGATAAGTGGTGAGTGGGACGGTCTTCGTAGACTTCGGCCGCAACAGGATCTATGCTCTCCCAGAGGATGGTGAAGAGGTGATGGTCTTCAACGACTTCCTAGAGATGTTTGAGAAGTTGAGGCCGACGATTGTGGTTTCTGACAGCTATCCGAGGAAGCTTCAACCCACTATAACGCGGCTTGACGGGGCTACGTTCCTGAGGCTTAGGGATCTTAAAAAGCTCTCCGAGGGGCGGAGGAACAATGGTGTTAGGGAGACGGATGAGAATGATGTGAAGGCTCTAAGGCAGATATTCTATGAAGATCCAGATCTGTTCCAGCCACTCTATACTTCTCCGTTGGAGCTTGAGGTTAGGGCTCTGACGGAGCTTTGGGTGGAGCTGGCTGGGATAAAGAAGGCGGCGAAATATACGCGGACCACAACAAATGATCCATTAGCTGTCGAGACTTATAAGATATTAAGACGCTACACCAAAAGGTTAGCGACTAGGATTCATGAAAAGGCTTTGGAGCTACCGCTCTACAGGACGGCTGTCGAGAGGTTTGGTCTTAAAGGAGCGACACTAGCATACATCATTTCCCACGACTCCATCGTCTTCAAGACATTGTCTAGGACTGGGTTGGAGAGGCGCTATGAGCTGTTCCGACGGCCTTGGAGGGGTAGAGGGCTACGGAGCCAACTACTGATACTTCTGGCCAATAAAATGGTTTTGAACAAACATCTTAGATATCTATCTGTCTATGAGAGCTATCTTCGGAGGGGTAAGAAGCATTGGCAGGCAATCCTACGCGTGGCGAAAAGAATTCTAAGAGACATCAGGAGACTAGCGATAGAAGTCCAGGAGGCCGGACTAGCCGCTCCAGCCTGACGGAGAAAAAGCCCAGAAGGCTGGAGCGGTCAAAAGGAGAGTTCCCGCCAATAGTGGCGCGGTCCAAGCTGCTCTCTCTCCGGCCTTCTTGGTTTCTCCAATGTCAGGTAGGAGCGCAAATACCCCCTCCCCCCTGTTTCCCTTATCTTATATCGTATTCATAACCTATTCTCTCTCCTCTCGCTCTCCTTCTAGCTCCGCTACCTGAGCATTTTTCCCCGGACGAAGAGCGTTATTATTAGGGCGTTCCAGAGGAGGGTCAGCGCGAGCCACGCCACGATGGGGAGGGGGCTCTTGGAGCCTGTCTCCCTGATGTAGAGGAGGCCGAGGAGTGGCGGAACAGCGAGTATGAGGGCTAGGGCGGTTGAGCGGGCGAAGACCCGGGCGTAGTGGGTGTACATGGCCCTCTGGCGGCTAGGGGTAGTTGCTTAGCAGCTCCCTCATCCTGCTCCTGAGGCCCCTCATGACCCTCCTATGCGTCTCCACCGCGCTCCTTAGGTTGCTCCTGAGCTTCTCCCTCTCGCTTCTTCCAGCCTCCCGCCGCGCCCTAACCCACTCAGCATCCCTCTCGGCCGCCGCCCGAAGCCTCTCGACGTCCCTCTTCATGAGGCTCGTGGCATTTGAGAAGAACCCCCTGACCCTCAACCTGGTCTCGGCCCTTAAGGGCATCCCCACGTCAGGGCCGGCCGCGCGTATATTAGGTCTTGCCCCGGGGGGCCTATAGCTGAACCTCCCTCTCGCCGCCCCTCTCTATCATCAGGACCATCCTCTGTGGCTCGATGTCTATCGGCCTCCCACAGTAGCTGCAGTGGAGCCTGAAGACCAGCATCCTCTTCTCAGCCTCTCCGCAGGCCTCCCGGCTGGGGAGGTGGAAGAGGTTGAGCTCCCTGCAGACGGGGCAGGCTATCCTCCCGACCTCGCCCTCGAGCGGTAAGGGGGCCTCGTCTAGGAGGCCCGAGGCCACGTAAATCCTCTGGACGGGGAGCTCCCGGCCGCTCCTCTTCAGGAGACCCTTGAGCCGCGCTATCTCCAGCTCCTGCTCCGCCAGCCTCTCCCTCGCCTGGGCCAGGCTCCTCTCGAGGGAGCCGTAGACCCATCTCGGGACTACGAGGTTCTGGAGGGCGGGGAGCGCGGCGCGGGCAACGATCTCCCTAGCCCTCTCCGGAACCCTAAGCGAGCCGGACTGGGTCACCATCATCCGCGCCAGGCCGTGGAGGGCCTCGGCGGCAAGCTCCAAGTCGTCTGGCTTGAGGCTGCCTCCTGCGAGCAGGACCCGGGCGACGGCCTCGCCGAGCTCTGAGGGCTTCGGCATCCCCCTCCAACGCGCCAAGGCCTCCCGAAGTGAGGCGAGCGTGCTGCGATTCGGCTCGAACAGCCCGCTCCTCTCAAGCTCCCTCAGGATCTCCACCAGCATGTCGGGGGCGACGCCGAGCCTCCGCATCTCCCTAATCAGCTCGCCGTAGTGCTCCGTCGGGACGAAGACCATGGAGCCGCCCGACCCTTCGGTACCCAGACCCTCCACCCTCCCCCCCGACTCCTGCTGAGGAAAAAGCTTTAACAGGGCTGGGGAGCCGCGGCACTTGTCTGGGAAATACGGGGAGCATCGCTTACGCGTGATGCCCTCCGCGCGGGGCGCCCCCTTCGGCTGGGCCTCGGCGGCCGTGATAGTGTTTATATAGGTGGCGGGGGAGGCGCGGACCGATGGCCGTCATCGGGATTATAGGAGGCTCAGGAATCTACAGTGTGGAGATGCTGAAGGATTCGAGGCAGGAGAAGGTTTACACGCCCTACGGAGCCCCCAGCTCCCACCTGACCGTCGGGAGGGTGGGGAGGCACACAGTCGTCTTCCTGCCGAGGCACGGCCCCGGGCACAGCATCCCCCCACACATGATAAACTCTAGGGCCAACATCTGGGCCCTCAAGGAGCTCGGAGTCGAGAGGGTCCTAGCACCCAGTGCCGTCGGAAGCCTCCAAGAGGAGTATAGGCCGGGCGAGCTCGTCCTGCCCGACCAGTTCATCGACAGGACCCACGGCAGGCCCTCCACCTTCTACGACGGCGGCAGGGTCGCCCACATCTCGATGGCGGACCCCTTCTGCCCCGAGCTCTCGGACATCGTCTACGACGAGGCGGTCCGGATGGGGATACCGATCCACAGGGGCGGGACATATGTCTGTATCCAGGGCCCACGCTTCTCGACGCGGGCGGAGTCCAACATGTTCAGGATGTGGGGGGGACACATCATAGGGATGACCCTGGTCCCCGAGGTCTCGCTAGCGAGGGAGGCCAGGATGTGCTACTTAACGATCGCCATGGTCACCGACTACGACTGCTGGAAAGAGGGTTGGCGCGTCACCGCGGAGGAGGTCGTGAGGACGATGGCCAGCAACGTCGAGAAGGTGAGGAGGCTGCTCGAGGGCGTGATCCCCAAGATTCCGGACGAGAGGTCGTGCCACTGCCACAAATACCTCGACGAGGCCCTGCTCTAGTATAGTTCCTGGAGCGGTGCTAGACTTTTAGGGCCTCCGCGAGCGGCATCTTTCTGAAGCCCCGTATCTCCCCCGGAGCCTCGGTCGCGTCTATGAAGACGGTCCGCGGATAAAGGGTGGTGACCCAGCTCAGCAGCCTCGAGGCGTATTCGAGCTTGAGCAGCTTCCTCGACGCCCAACCCTCCGCCTGCTTCAGAAGGCTCGAGTAGACCCCTATACCGCAGCCCGGGCACATCCCGATCGTCACAATCTTCGCGGCGCCGAGCGCTGCACATATCGCTACAGCCCTGTCGCCGTCCGTGAAGCCGCCGAGGTTGTGTATGTGTCCAGAGGGTGGGCACTGGCAGGTGGCCTCAACCCTCTCTGAGAGGGTCTTAGGCAGCTCCTCTATCCTCTCTATGTTGTCTCCATGCGCGTGTATCACCAAGATGGCCCCGCGGCGCCACGCCTCGAATATGTCCTCCAAGTCTCCGTCTAGGTCGGTGACCACTATGTCTGGGGTAAGGCCGGCGTCGAGGATCGGCGAGGTGGCTGTGTCTGCCGAGACCAAGAGTGTGCCGCTGGGACTAAGATTCTTCAAGGCCTCTGCCTCCCTCCTCACGGAGTCGTAGGCGCCGGCCACTACGACGCGGCTCGCGCCCCTGAGCATACGCCCCATTACTCCCTTCAGGCACGGCCTCCCACCCATGAAGCTCGCCAGGAGCCACGCGGCCCTCTCATCCATGTCGCGTGAGAAACCGAATGAGGCCAGTATCTCCTCGTACCAGTCGAGCCAGCCCGCCGGAGGCTCCGGAGCCTCCTCAGGCGCTCCGCAAGTCATCCAGCTCTCCGAGAGTTGCTGAGAGGTGCGCCATCATGTCGTAGTTGTGGAGGCTCTCTATGCTCCTTACCTCGACGATTATCCTGGTCTGGGGTGCTAGGAAGCCGAAGCTCAGCTTGACCGAGGATGCGATGAGCCTCACCACGTCCTCGGCAAAGAGAGGGTTGCTCAGCGCCCTAACCACGAGCTCGCCTTCATCTATCCTCTTCAAGAGATCGTAGGTGGAGCCGCTCATACACTTCTTCACGATGTCCGCAAGCTCGAGCAGGTCCACGGAGGAGCCGTCGGTCAGGAGGAGTCTAACGGTGGCTATCGTCCTCTGCATGTGTGTCCCAGCTACCTCGGACAGGCGCGAGCCACCCGGGCCGTTGAGGCCGGCCAGGGTCCTCACAACCTCTTGGGCGCAAGGGCACGCCGTCACACCGTTGACCCTGACACCCACCCCCCTCCTAGTCTCTACGCCGCCGCTCCTGCGCGCCGAGGCGTAGGCCCAGACACCGACCGACTCGTAGGACCTGTTCATGCTCCGCGGAGCCTCAACGATCCTGAAGAGCTCGCCGCTCAGCTCGCAGCTCGCGCGGCTCGAGTAGCTGTGCCTCGAGAGGAGCTCTGTGGCTATGGATGCGCAGAGGTCCTCCAGCCTCACCCGTCCTTCCTGAGCCCTGCTCCAGACGTCGAAGACAGCCTGGTAGCTCCGGCTTGCGTGTATCGCTCTCTGCCCCTCGGGCAGGTCGACATAGACGCTGACCAGGGGGCGCTGGACCATCCACACCCCGCCTCCCACGTGGATTGTGGTTAGGGGGACGCGGATCCTGTAGAGCCCCACCTTGCCGACCCTTATCGGGACCAGCGAGGGGCCAGACTGGACGTCAGGCAGCTCCAACTCGCTCCTCAAAATATTCTCTCAACATCAGCCCCGCCAACCCTGATATTAACTATTAACTTACTATCAAGGATAGTGTCCGGATAAGACTTTAAATACCCTCGAGGATAGATGCTTTTCAGATTTAGCGGTTTACAACAGCCCCTCCAAAACGTGCTGCCCTCGCCTCGACATACTTATCGGGTTAGAGATAAAACAGGAGAGAGATGAGTTCGAGATTAAGTTGCCTAAATCAGTCTGGCCTTGGGTATCCGTATAGTGTTGTTTGTCTTTTTCCCCTGAATATTACCTCGTTTCCCCATAGGTCTAGCTGTATTGGTATGTTTACGTGTTCTATACGCCTAGTATGTGTCTTAGTTTAGATTTCTCCTTCTTAATAACGCCTATCTCCCTCGATAGTGTCCAAATAAGCATTTTTGCTCACCTCCCCCTCGCAGCCTGATAGTATA
>JAVVGN010000086.1:0-7237 GCA_032249095.1 Candidatus Caldarchaeales archaeon
CTATCTCCATCACCCGTTCGGATAAGACCCTCCACCGGCCCCACATATAAAGAGTAGTGGCCCCAATAGGCCGGTTAGACCACTAGCTAGGAAGAAACTTATGTCTAAAGGCTTGGCCTACCCCAGTCGCAACAGACAGTAAGCAAGCTACTAGAAAAAGTTAGGGAGAGTCGGCTCTAACAGTAGGAAAAATTCCTGAGCTGGGCGCGCTACGACCTGGACAAACCATCCATAAGAATCACCCCAAACCCCATATTGAGGAGGATGATTTGGAGATGGCTCGAAACATCCTACTATACCTCACAGAGAGCGCCAAGAAACTACTACCAGGATACATAAAGACCTCAAAGGGGCTAATACTCCCAAGAGAAATATACTACACACTAACAAACATAAAAGGGTTTAGAGAAGGAGATAGGAGTAGTAAAGAAGGAGAAATAATCTAAACTAAGACACATGCTAGGCATAGAACACGGAAACATACAATACAGTTGGACTTGTGGGGAAACGAGATAATATTCAGGGGAAAAGGACAACTAACGCTATACGGATACCCAAGGCCAGACTAAACCCACCCTAATTCTCATTCAAACTGTATTATTGAGGTCGCTATTAATCCAAACACTCAAAATCCATTTTGTGTTGATGGGTTTTTGTTTTGCCTTTATTTAAGCTCTTCCAGTTTATAAGCTTTAAACAACAACACAACCCAGATTGAGATATGAGGTTTTGAGATAGGTTTTTAAATAGAAAGGACCGGGGGGAACTGTTAGGGTAGCAGGCAAACAGTTATGCCCCCTATTATTCCTGACGAGTTGGCCATAACGTCGGGTCTGCTGGAGGAGTGGATCCTATCCAACGGCTTCAAGGACAAGGTCCTAGTCTACTCGGAGATCCTCAGGTCTCTGGAGCAGAAGCTGGGGATGGGCGACGACGCAGGGATAGTCGCCCTGAGGCGTCTGAGGGAGGCTTGCGAGAGGGTGGGAGCCGCGGTGGAGTTCGTGGATCTGGGGGACTCTGTCTCAGACGTGAGGACCGCGATAAGGGTGCTGGCCAGCAGGACAGGAGGAACCGTCTTCACCTCCGACCCGATAACCGCGAGGATCTGCGAGGCCCTCTCGATAAGCTTCAGATACCTCGCCCCGCAGGATATCCTCCCCCTCGACAAGATCTTCGGCCCCAACGTCATGTCGCTCCACCTGAAGGAGTCGGTCCCTCCGCGCGTCAAGAAGGGCGTACCAGGCTCCTGGAGGTTCGAGGAGATCTCGAGCAAGCCTCTCAACCGGGGGGAGCTGGAGCTGATAGTGGCGCAGGTGATGCGGGAGGTCTACAACACTCTCGGCAGAGGCTCCTTCATAGAGGTGGACAAGGGCGGCGCCCAGATCGTCCAGCTCAGGGACTACAGGATAGTGATAACGAGGCCGCCCCTAAGCGACGGGCTCGAGATGACCATCGTGAGGCCGATCGTGAAGAGGAGGCTGGAGGACTACGAGCTCCACCCGGCCCTTCTGGAGAGGATCTCGGAGAGGGCCGAGGGCATACTGATAGCGGGGCCCCCGGGGATGGGGAAGTCCACGTTCGCCCAGGCCTTGGCGGAGCATTACAGGTCGATGGGGATGGTGGTGAAGACGATAGAGAGCCCGAGGGACCTCCAGCTCTCTAGCGACATCACCCAGTACTCCAAGGCCGCCGCGAAGCAGGGCGAGCTCTACGACGTCCTCCTGCTCAGCAGGCCCGACTACACGGTCTTCGACGAGATGCGCGACAACGAGGACTTCAAGGTCTTCATAGACCTGAGGCTTGCTGGGATCGGGATGGTGGGCGTCGTCCACGCCACGACCCCGATGGACGCTATACAGAGGATCGCCCAGAGACTCGACATAGGCGTTATACCCTCCGTGATAGACACCGTGATATTCATGGATAAGGGGGAGGTTTCGAAGGTCTACACGCTCGAGGTCGTGGTTAAGGTTCCGAGGGGGCTTAGGAGGGCTGACCTCGCGAGGCCGACGGTCTTGGTCAAGGACTTCACAACGGGGGACGTGGAGTACGAGATGTACGTCTTCGGCGAGAGGACCTTCATAGTGCCTGCGGAGGTCGGGAAGGCACAGCCCGAGGAGAACAAGGCAACCGCGATGGCCTCCACCATCCTCAGCCGCTTCATCAGGGGCTACAGGGTCCAGCTCGTCGGCGACCAGCTAAGAATCGAGATCCCATCCGAATACATGAAGGTCTACATAAGAAAGTGCCAGAGAAGGATCCACCTTTTGAAGAATACTTATAAGGGCTTGATACGAGAGATAGTTGAAGAATACTTATAAGGGCTTGATATGAGAGATAGTAGTTGTAAGCATAGTGTCCAAATAAGGCTTTAAATACTGTCTTAGGGCGTCTATTTCTACTCGCTGGGGCTATTGCGGGAGGACCCCAGCTATATAAACCCGTTATTTAGACACTACCTTTCTGGCCTTGGAAATCCGTATAGTGTTGTCTGTCCTTTTCCCCTGAATATTACCTCGTTTCCCCATAGGTCTAGCTGTGTTGGTATGTTTCCGTGTTTTATGACTTGTGTGTGTCTTAGTTTAGATTTCTCCTTCTTGATGAGGCTTATCTCCCTCTTTATTCACTTAGTTCTGCTTGAGCATAGTTAGTCTGGGGTTGGTGATGGCCCGGTTATTGGGGCCACTACTCCTTATATGTGGGGCCGGTGGGGGTTCTTATCCGAAACGGGTGATGAGGATGGGGTTGGTGGTGATTGATTCGGGGGTCGAGGTTGCAGTGGGGAGGGCTCTGAACATTACTCCGACTGCGGACGGAGTCGTGATTGTGCAGAACGAGTGGGATGGAAGGCTGAGGACTTGGATGATACCCTCCATCGCGACGCTGAGGTGGCTTATACATGAGGCCACTGCTGGAGAGACGCCGCCGAGAATCTACCACCTACCACCACTCAACTCGATAGTCCTAGAGAGGGAGCAGGTGGAGAGGTTCCACGTGGTGGCGAGGCCATACGAGATAAAGACACAGAATGAGGGGTTGTCTGAATGAGTAGGGTCTTCATAGACTTCGGACGTGGGAGGCTCTATGCTCTCCCAGAGGACGGTGAAGAGGTGGTAGTCTTCAACGACTTCCTAGAGATGTTTGATAGGTTGAGGCCGAGGGTTGTGGTTGCTGACAGCTATCCGAGTAAGCTTCAAGCCACTATAACGCGGCTTGGCGGAGCTACGTTCCTGAGGCTTAGGGATCTTAAAAAGCTCTCCGAGGAGCGGAGGAACAATGGCCTTAGGAAGACTGATGAGAACGACGTGAAGGCTCTGAGAGAGATGTTCTATAAGACTCCTGATCTGTTCCAGCCACTCTATGCTTCTCCTGTGGAGCTTGAGGTTAGGGCTCTGACGGAGCTTTGGGTGGAGCTGGCTGGGATAAAGAGGGCGGCCAAAAATACACGGACCACAACAGACGATCCATTAGCTGTCGAGACTCACAGGATGCTTCGGCGTTACGCCGAAAGGCTGGCGACTAGGATTCATGAGAGGGCTATGGAGCTACCGCTCTACAAGATGGTTGTCGAGAGGCTTGGTCTTAAGGGACCTGCACTAGCATACATCGTCTCACATGACTCCATCGTCTTCAAAACATTGTCTAGGACTGGGTTGGAGACGCGTTATGAGTTGTTCAGACGGCCTTGGAGGGTTAGAGGATTACGGAGCCAACTACTAGTACGTTTGGCATACGCAATAGTCACAAACAGGAATCAGAAGTATCTAGCAGTATATGAGAGCTATCGCCAGAGGGGTAAGAGACAATGGCAGGCAATCCTAAGGGTGGCTCAGAGAATTCTCCGAGACATCAGGAGACTAGCGATAGAAGCCCAGGAGGCCGGACTAACCGCTCCAGCCTGACGGAGAAAAACCCAGGAGGCTGGAGCGGCCGAGTCGGTGGTCCCACTATCCCATAGGTGTGAAAAAATTCTGTGGGGTAGTGTGGCCGAGAAGGATCTCCATCCAGGCCTTCTGGGTTTCTCTAGTGTCAGGTTGGAGAGAACCCAACCCCTCCCCCTTTATCTCTCCCTCTTCTATGCATATTACGTCACTTCTATAACTTCAGCTCTTCGGCTTTCTCCTGTACACCGAGGGTCTGGAAGTCGACGAAGACGGACTCCTTCTCCTCGCCGCCTTGCCGATCCTCTCGAGCGAGAAGTTGGAGTCGTCGTACACGACCCCGAGGCCCGGCTTCGGAGCGTCGGTGAAGCGTCGGTGAAGAGCCGAAGGATCCACCGCCTCTGCAGGGAGCTGAACCTGGGCCTAGAGGTCGAGGCGCTGGAGGAGAGCCTCTAAACCATTAACCGGCCCCCGGCGCGAGGCGGCACAGACTTATAGTGGAAGACCCAGCGCTATCTAGCGGCATGGCGAGCCCCGAGATAGAGAACATCCTCGACCACTACAGGAACCCCAGGAACTACGGCGAGATGCCCGACGCAGACGTGAGGGTCAAGGACTCTAACCCCCTCTGCGGAGACGTGGTGGAGCTCTACCTGAAGATCAGGGACGGCGAGATCGTCGACGCGCGGTTCAGGGGGAAGGGATGTGCCATAAGTCAGGCATCCGCCTCGATGCTGACGGAGAGGATCAAGGGCATGAAGCTCGACGATGCCAGAAACATCTCCCGAGACACAATCCTCTCCATGCTGGGGATAGAGCTGAGTCCCGTCAGGCTCAAGTGCGCCCTCCTAAGCCTCAAGGTTCTGAAGCTCGGAGTCTACGGCTACCTCGGCGAGAAGCTGGAGAGGGAGGAGGAGTAGGCCTAGCTATACACTCAAGCTAGCCGTCAAGCCTTTTCTACAAAGCTTAAACTTTGGTTGGAGTCCTACCGGTCTTTCTCTGTGGATGCAAGGGTTGTGCCCGCGTGCGACGATAGTGGGGGTGCCTGGTGGGAAGTTACTCGAGCCTAACTGGTAGGCTGTCTGTGTCGAGGATTACCTCGTCGCGCCTTAGATGCATCTTGAGTGCGTAGACCTCGACTCCCGCCTTCCACGCCTCGCGGAGCATGGTGCAGAGCTGTGGGTCGACCTCGCAGCAGGGCCTGAATCCTGTGCAGAGGGGGTGGGCCGAGATGAAGGCTATGATGGCTCTGAGGCCTCTCCGAGCCGCATCTACCAGCACCTCCACATGCCTACGCCCCCTCTCCGAGACCGCGTCGGGATACATGCAAAACCCCTCGCGGGATAGGTAGACGGCGGACTTGAGCTCGAGGAGGCCGCGCCCCCCGGGCCCCTCAACAGCGTAGTCGATCCTCGAGCCGCGGTACCGAGCTTCCCGCGCCAAGGCCCTCCAGCCCCCCAGCCAGCCCACGAGGCCCCGCGCCCACGCCTCCTCAAAGGCGGCCGCCTGCGTCGGTGGGTCTATGATGGCGGCGGCCTCGTCTTCAACCCTGACTCCCACGATGACACCCCTCGTCTTCCCCAGCTCCCTAGGCGCGTAGAGGAGGGTGCTGCCTGGGTAGATGAGGTCGACGAGTCTTCCCGTGTTTCTTGTGTGGAGCCTCAGCGTCCCGAGCGGTGTGCTGACCTCGACCACAAACCTGTTCAGCCTCCGTAGGGCGACGGCCTCCTCCAGTGCGAGCTTGAGGAGCACACGGGGCTCCAAGCGCCTGAGAGGTCTTCTAGGGCTCCGCCCAAAAAGGGTTGTCGAGCGTCGCACCTCGAGTCATCCGCCCCCACTCCTCTACGGCGTCGAGAGAAGAGCGAGGATGTACGAGAGTAGGAGGCTTGCGAGTGATCCGAGGATCCAGGCCGCCACTATTCTCCTGAGGGTACCCCATCCTATTAAGTGGGGTGAGCCCATGGTCGAGATTAGGGCTGAGGCGAGTAGGTAGTGGGTTAGGCTCGTCGGGATTGATAGGTTAAGGAAGAGAAGCATGGTGAGGGAGGAGGCGAGGCCTGAGGATATGCCCTGCTGGGGGGAGTACCTGATAACTCTCTCCGCAAGTATGTCGCGTATGCTACGCCCAAATACTAGGAACCCTAGGATCCAGGCGGCAGACAGCAGGAGATGTGAGAGGGGCCATCCGGCTAGAGGTATGAGGGAGCTGATGACGCCTATGTTGTTCGCGGCGATGGAATAGGACATGGAGACACCGATGGCGTAGAGCGAGGCCCTGTTGACAGCGTCCAGCGAGAGGAGGTCTAGCCTCGAGAAGAGTCTCCTTCCGGCGGCGTGGAGTAGGGCTGTAAGTAGGCCAGCTACGAAGGCTCCGCCAACCCAGGCTAGCCCGAGCAGTAAAAGTGTGATAATACTTGGGTAAACGTTTTGAGCCATAGCCACGCCGATCAGCGAGAGTGTGAGGACGTGGGAGTAGCTTATGGGCTTGGAAAGGGCCGATCCAGCCGCCATTGCTGAGAACGTTACCGCTACAGCCAAAGCGAGGGTCCCGGGCTCAAGATACCCGCCGAGGATGATGGCATAATTCATCTTCCAACCCTCGAGCACCGTCCCAGCAACAGTCCCCAGCGCTACGACTAGGGCTAGGGTCTTGTCCTTACCCCCCCATCCCCGCCTTCAGCATACTGAAGAGGAAGGCTCCGTTGTTTGATCCGTGGGCTCCGGCTGTTGCGATCAGCAGGGCGGTCAGAATCCATGCCTCCAAAAACTTTGCGCCAACCCTCCCTCACCCCCAACCTATAAGAACATCGCGGGCCTTGCTCACCACGTGTTGCAGTGTGGTTGGGGTCCCGGAAGGTTGAAAAGCTTCGCGGCGGAGCTTTTGGGGGGCCTGTATGGGTTTCAGGAGGTTGCTGAGGCCTCTGGTGAGGCGTGAGGCGGAGATCTTCGCCGACCTGCTGAGGTTCGGCGAGATGAATCGGATGGCCGTCAACTCGTTGGCAGAGATGCTTGACGCTGTTGCAGCAAACAACTTGGAGCTGGCTTCGGCGAAGTATAGGGAGGTGCTTGAGAGCGAGGTGGCCGCTGACTTCCTCAAGAGGCAGATATCCGAGGCTATAGCTACTGGGAACTTCTAGGAGAACTCCTAGGATAACTTCTTATCAGTCGGGCTAACATAGTATCTTATCTTGTTAAAGTCGAGTTTGCTGAGGTCGGCGCCCCAAGTAGGCATCGCTTTCTCCAAGAATATTTTATAAGCCTTTAGACGCGTCTACCTCATCCACTCAGGTCAGGCTCGCCCCTGAGAGGGTGATCCTCGTTTACGTTGATGAATCCAAAGAGAGTAGGAAGGTTGT
>JAVVGN010000087.1:0-7225 GCA_032249095.1 Candidatus Caldarchaeales archaeon
TTGAGGCGAAAGGATATAGGGAATCTGAGACGAGAGCCGAAAACGTCACAGGAATCGCCAAAAGGTAGCGAAGAGAGACGAAAGAGCCCAGGAATTAAGCCACAAGGCGCCCATAGACGCATCCAGAGATAAGTATTATGCAACAAGGAAAGGGAACTAGGGGGTGGGGAGGAGTATTCGCATCCTCGTCAAGTAGTCCTCTAACCTAGCTCGCTTCCTCTGGATCATGAACCAGGCGTAGAGGTAAAAGTTCGCGTTGCCTTCGGCTCGAATGTAAATTCTGTAACAATCCCTGTTAGCCTGGTATTGCTTTCCTCTCTTTGGAACATAAACTGGTGTCCCTTGTCTTTTGGTACACCATGGTCCTGTCGTCGGTATACCGAACCTCTTCAGAAGTTCTTGACCAAATAACAATAATTCGTAGTTGGAGTTGTATGCGGTTATGTATCCATCCTCGCTAACGCTTCCCTCTGAGTCGAAGAAGCCCCTTAGAAACATCGCCATGCACTTTTCACGGTGTTCGACATACCTCCTAATCTTTTCAATGTCGACTGGCTTCTTTAACAACTCGTAAAGCGTCCTAGACTCGACTTCGACGTAATAGTACCCTGTCGATCTACATTCACTTTTGGCGGTGGCCTATTTAGCACTCTGCCTATGCATATGGCGGGCTCCTCAACTAATTCCTTATCTTTCGCCTCAAGATATGTTACGACTTGCCGGTAGCTTTTACGGACGCGCTTCTTTATCTTAGCACATCCGTCACCACAGCGAACACCGATGAGACAGGATAGGTCTTCTGAGGGCATCAACGTCTCTAACGTAGGTACTCGTGTGTCGTTATATGGACTATGCAGTCCCCGTACCCATTCACTTATCTGAGACTTGGACAGCACAATTCCATACTCTTGTTTGATTATCGCTTTGATCTAATTGTACGACCGACATTGTTGATGGAGTTCGATAACTCTATCATACGCTTTTATCCTTAGCTCCCTGGGCAGGTATTTCCCTCTCTTCTTGACCCTACTAACAACTTGGACCTCCTCTTCCCGCATAGAGCTCGGCTGGCTTTGTTGCAGAACGCTCTCCGTCATCGCACCTTCACCTCTTTCTTTACACGATACATCTCATCTGCCTTAACCGCTCCCAGTATGTAGGCCAAAGCCATCTTCCTCTGCACCTCTTTCATCTTTACGAACTTCTAAAGAGAAGTTCGGGACTAATAGTGCTGTCGCGGCCGCACTATTAGTCATTATTTTGAGGATGTTGAGCGGAGGAAATGGCTCGAGAAGGGTTGAGAAGCTATCACTATCTGGCACCCGGACATGTCGGAGTAGTGTGATTTTGCTGCCTGATTAACACCTCACACCCCCTCAAGTTATCCCGACATTTTCGAGGATCGTTTTGGCGAGTCTTGCCGACTCCTGCCTACTACGTATAAGGGTGTCCGTGACGATACACCGTTTTCCACTTTCCTCAATGAGCGGCGCCAGTTTACTGTCCTCGCGGTCGAGCACCATGATGTCTATTATGTCTGAGTATAGCTTGAAGACTCCGATGGCTGTTGGGTCAATACCGAGGGCTGCGAGCATCTTGTCTGCGGGACCCTTTACAGTTTTCCCACCTATGAGGGGGCTGACGGCCAGACGCTTTGCGTCGCTTTTTCTGAGCCGTTCTCTCACCCCCTCCAGAGAGAGTATAGGCCCGACGCTGACGACCGGGTTACTGGGTGCGATGACTATCAGTTCCGCAGCCTCCAGCGCCTCCATCACCTCTGGCGTGGGCCTCGCCCTCTCGATTCCGTCAAAGACCACTCCCAAGACCCTCGGCTCGCATCTTAGCTTCACGAAATATTGCTGGAATGGCAGTACCGCCGACTCAGTCACCACCATGGTTCTAACACGGTCATCGCTCATGGGCAGGATCCGAGCCCTGACCCCGAGTGCCCTCCTAGCCATCTCCACAACCTCCGTAAGTCTGTATCCTTGACGAAGCATAAGCGTCCTGAACAGGCTCATGGCGAGATCAGCGTCACCTATCCTGAACCAGTTCTCAAGCCCCAGCCTCCCCAACATCTCGTTGCAGCGGAAGGTGTCGCCCTCAATGCCCCAACCCCTCTCCCAGTCCCCCAGTCCCGACAAAGTGTAAACCACCGTGTCCAAGTCGGGAGAGACGTGGAGGCCATAAAACTCCTCGTCGTCAGCAGTATTTACGATTATTGTTACCTTCTCTCCGGCTACCTCTGCGAGACCTGCCGCGAACCTCGCACCGCCTACGCCGCCGGAGAGTACCGTGATCATAGGGGAGCGCCCCACCTATTCCTGAAGGCAATCTCCGATAACTGTTTCCTGCTCTTAGGTCTGGCTCCACCCGGTAACCCTACCTCGACGAGGGCCTGGGGTATGATGTCGGGGGGTATGGCCAGTACCCGCCTAACGGCGTCTGGGGCGAAGAGGGGCCCGCACCTCCAGCAGGCACCATAGCCGAGCACATGTAGTGCCAAGAGCAGGTTCTCTATGAAGGCAGCTACTGACTGCACGGCCATAACATACTCGTAGCCCTGTCTCCTCTCATCAGGATACACATCCATACCCTCCATGCTGAGACAAACAACTATGACTATTGATGCCCTAAGGGTCCTCTTTTTCGCCTCGTTTATAATGGTGTCTATCTTCCAGCGGGGAAGGCCGTCCATCGCTAGGTCCCTCTCCCACTCTGATGCCATCTCCTCCAGCAGACGCTTGATCACCTCCCTATCGTCTATCACGACAACTCTCCAGGGCTGGGAATTGTGGGCGCTCGGAGCCGAGATGGCGACCCGCAGCGCTCTCACCACGTCAGAGTACTCCACGCGCCCAGGTGAAAGCAGCTTTGAGGAGGCGCGGGCCTCGATAACTCTTAACAACTCCTCAGCCCTCATCTATGCTGATAGGTCAGCCCCTCATCCGTTTATCCTTATCCCCAGACAGCTCGGTCAAGAGAGCCTCTGCCCGCCCTATGTCCTCCGGCGTATTCACATTCATCCCAAGCTCCCAGTAGGGGAAGACTACGTAGTGAGGCCTCAAGGGGTCTGGGAGAGCCCCATCCTTCACTAGGATTGTCCTCAGCCCTGAAGGTACGTATTCCTCCGCCCCAACCCTGATTATGGTAGGTCTGTGTGATAGGCCGACCACGATTGGGAGAGGTATGACGAGCATGAGGTACCTCTCGTCGGCTCGGCGCGCGATGTCGATGGCCTTTGCGAAGTGTTCTGGCTTCGCGGTGGGGACATCGCACGACACGACCAGGTACAGCCCATCCCCCGAGCTCGATAGGTATTCAGAGAGATCCTGTAGAAATCCCGCACCAGAAGCAACGTATACCTCGAGTCCGAGACCACGGAGGTAGTTCGTGGTCTCAGGTGTGTTGACGCTTGTAATGATAACCGTCCTCCCTATTTTCTCGCAGCCGGACAGAGCATCCAAAACATAGTTGACGAGGGGCCTACCCAAAACTCTCGCTACTGGCTTCTCGGACCGTCCCATCCTAACTCCTCTGCCGCCCGCCATTACCAGTGCAGTCACGCTCAAGAATGGGTAGCCCCTCTGCCGCCGAAGAGTCTTAACACCACTATCCCGAGTAAAAGCGGTATCCCGACTAGTAATGTGGTTATCGAGGCTATACGCGCGACGGAGTGGGCCGCTGCGTCTCTCTCAGCGAAGACTCTAAAACCGCCTGGCACGCTCCCAGAACCGCGATCACCTGAGACAAGAAGGGTCAGGCTGTAAGAGCCATCCTCGTTCAGGCTTAGGCTCCACGTCGCTATACCGTTGTAGGCGGTTTTCGGCCCCTCGACCGTTACCACGCGTCCAGACCCGACGATGATTAGCGTGAGATTCGCCCTTGCGGCTGAGCCATCCTCCTCCGAGATGACGGCCGATATCTGGAAAGTTTCCGAGACCCTCGGGGTCGCGGGCGAGATGTAGGCCTCGAGGAGGTATCCTCCGACTCTGCTTGGGCTACAGACTGCCCTGCCGCCACCACCTACGTATCCGTAAGCCTCGAGATAGATGAGTAGGGCTCCCGCTGTTAAAATAGCTGCCAGAACAGGTAAGACTAGGATGGCTGTCTGGCTTCTCATCAGAGTTAAGAAGGACGCACGGCTCAACCTGCTAGAATAGTTGTGGAGGTGAAATAAAATATAAAAGGTGAGGCCTCAATAAAGCCTTGCGGCTTGGTCTCTAGGCGGAGCTATCTGAGGAGCATTCTTGTGGCCGCAATAGCTGTGGCAGTAGCCCCCTTCGCCAACCTGGTATCATTCTTCTACAGATCCAACGCGGAGACGGCGCAGAGACAAAAAATAGCAAACCTCAAAGACCTCTCTCCCGGCTCAGCGATATACTTCCCGTATCCCAAGACTGGTGATCCAAAGATCGATAATGATCCATTCAGGCAATATATTCTTGTCATGACCCGTGAAGGTGAGCTACGCGTATACAGTAGGGTATGTGTCCACCTCTGGTGTCTCCCCACTTACCTACCACAAAAGGGTGCCCTAATCTGCCCGTGCCACGGCTCAGTCTATAGGGAGGACGACGGTGTGGCGGTTGAGGGGCCAGCTGCTTATCAGCCCTACCCGACAAACGCGCTTCCAATGGGCCGCATTGAGGTGGATGGTAACGGTGATATCTGGCTGGTGGGCGTTGAGGGAAGGATAGGATATGGGCGTGAGTGGAAGCGTATCCCCCCGAGAGATCTGATTAGGAGGGTGTAGGATACATGGGCAGCCCGGCGAGGAGTCTGAGAGAAGTTGTCAATGACCTTTGGAAGTGGACCGTTGATCGACTTGAGAGGACCACGATAGTTGTGTACAAGTTTACAGTCCCGAAAACCTATGTAAGCCCCTTCGGGTACCTAGGGACACTAACCGCAATCGTCTTCGCCATACTCGGAGTTAGCGGCGCTTTCCTCATGTTTTACTATAGGCCGGATGTCGAGCTTGCATATCTCAGCGTAAAAGAAATCACTGAGCAGGTCCCGTTTGGCTTCGTTATGCGGAACATCCACTACCACGCCTCCAACCTTATGGTCCTTCTAGCAGTCCTCCACCTATACTACCAATACTTCTCGGGGCGTTACAAGATCAAGAACGAGGTTCTCTGGGTCACTGGAGTCGTTCTGGGAGTTCTAACCATCCTAGAGGCATACACCGGCTATAACCTCATTATGAACCAAAGGGCGATGCTCGCCATAAACATTGGTATGGGACTCACCTACTCCGCCCCGATTCTCGGCCCCTCCCTCGCTCCCATATTCCTTGGCGGCGGCCTATTCGATCTGGTTATTCGTTTCTACGCGCTACACGTCTTCATTCTGCCTCTCCTCATGCTGATCTTAGCCGCGGTCCATTTCCCCCGAGCACTTGTCATAGATTTCCCAGCGATTTCCGCAGTTGTCGGGGCGATCTTTATAGCGGGCGGCCTCTTCCCAGTTGAGCTGGGTGTAAAGTTCGACCCGACGAGGGGGCTTATCGAGGTTCCCGAGTGGTATCTTACCGCGATCTATGCGTTTCTTAGGACTGGTACTGAGAGGTTTACGGCCGGGGCGCTACTGCCACTGTTGTTCGTAATACTGTTTCTGATCGTGCCCTTCGTAGATAAGTCTAAGAAGCTTTCTTGGCGCGATAGACCATTCTTCACGGCCCTCGGCGTAGCTACAATAGTCTTGATCGCTGTGACGACTGTCTGGGGATTTTACGTAGATTTCTCTAAGGCTACCCCCTTTGAGCAGCTTTACATCGAGCCTACACTTTTCTATGGCTCCCTAGGTGTCATGACGATAGCCAGTTTCCTCGCAACCTATCGCTTCTTCTCTAGGAAGGCGAAGGTCACGAGGCCTGCTCCGCCTAGGCCGATAACCTTGACTCCCTCCCAGGCAACCTCCCTAATGCTAGCCCTGTTTATTCTGATGATCCTTACGGTAGCTGCTTCATTCTACACCTACACGCTCTCGTTGCCCAATCACTCAATGTTCTGGCTCGGAATTGCTTTCATGCTCCTCGGGCTCCTCCTACATGTCTATAGGCACTCGATACTTGTTGAGCAGAGAGCAGGCGCAGTGCGGGAGGCGCAAAAAGCCCCTGCTCGTTAAGCCCCATATACGAGTCATTTTGGGTGAGGGTTATGAGTATGAGTCCCACGGCCCTAGCATACTCCTCCGACAACGGCCCCTCCCCAGCATCCGACGGCCGGTGTCGGTATAAAAGGGAAGAGGGAAGAAAGGGGGAATAAAAAAGAAAAGTGGGGGGTTCGGCTGGCCATCCGTGCAGCATCTGGGAAACCCTGTAGGAGGCCGGACGTCAATATATCCGTCACAGCACCCAATTGTGGGGTGCGCATCATATAAGTAGTCATACCGGCCTCTGGGTTTTATCCCTGCGCCGGTATGGCCAGCCTCCCAAGGGCTTCCTGCCTATATATCCTCCAGACTCTCGATAACACCCCCTTCTCCATCCTCGCGGTAAGTTGAAATGATGTGGTGTTGTTTGCTGAAGCCGTCAGCCTCTGCAAACCACGCCTCAAATGCCCACTATAGATCTTCCTTCCACCACGGATCGGTTTAAACAGCCCTAACAGGTTGCTCGTCTTCCTGAACCCCTTGGATGGATCTAGGTATGTTATCAGCTCGGCCAGAGCCTCCTGAGCCTAAATATTCCCACGAATGCCCAGCCCATCAACTAGCCTATTGTAGGCCTGATACCTCTTACCGGCCTCCTCGACTATCATCCTAGCCACCTCCTCCATATGCACCTCCAAGGACTTTATTACTTGCCTCAGAACCTCCCTCTCAGCCTCAGACAAAGCCTTATACTTGTTCAGTAGTTGTTGATGAGTCTTCATAAGAGGCTTATAGACCAATACCATCCTCCGCATAACTAGGAAGTCCCCAGTAACCCTCCTAAACCACCTCTCTCCTATCTTCATCAATGCCCTTATGTCTCCCCTAGCGCTCTTCGGCAGCCTAAGCTCTCCGCGCACCTTCTTAAGCAATGTAAGCCTCCTGAGATGATAATAGACCTCCACCCCCCTCCCTAGTAGTTCTATAGCACCGTCCGTGTGGCTTGGCGGTATCGTATCAACGAATAATTGGTCTCCGGGCCCAGCCGGAATCCCGCTGAAGCTGTCCACGTGCTTGAAAGCTTTTCCGTCAGTAGAGTACGTTATTCTGAATCCCTCAACACTCC